>JAIESJ010000036.1 GCA_019746155.1 Burkholderiales bacterium | reverse complement strand
AGGCCGTGCCGGGTCGCTCCGCGACTTGCGTGGCGGCGGCACGGGCAAGTTCATTCGCTTTACCGGTAACGAAAGTATCAAATGTGAAAGTGGGGTTGAGGCGAGAAATATCGCGGGCGCCGGGTTTGTGGGGGGACGGGCCCGGGTTTGTCGAGGGTTGTGGTTGTTGTGGCGCAACCACCTCCTTTTCTGCGAGCAGCAGCCGGATTTCTACCGGTTGTTCGAGACGCTCCGCGGCCAGTTCATGGACACGGGACAGGAATTTGTCGCGTATCCACTGCAGGACGAAACGGTTGGGCGCGACCAGCGTCAGGGTATTTCCTTCGGCATAGAACTTGAGCGGTTTTATCCACGTTCTGAATTGCTGGGCCGGGAGTTCCTTTTCAAGGTGCGAAAGGCAAAAGCGCCAAAAACTATTCATCTTATTCGGCGTCGCGTAGGAATATTCTTTGTGCTCGGGAAGCGGGTAAAAACCAATGCATGATTTTATCCGCTTTGGCTGGAGTTATCCACAACAATCCGGGTATTGGGGCTCGCATTCCGGCATCAGGGCCGGATTGACACAGACGGGCGAAACGGGTTGTAATACCTGGTTTTTTACTTAGGCAAAGGCAGGCGAACATGAAACGCACCTACCAGCCCTCCAAGACGCGGCGGCAGCGCACCCATGGTTTTCGTGTCCGCATGAAGACGCGCGCGGGCCGGGCGGTAATCCGGGCACGGCGCGCAAAAGGGCGCGCTCGACTGAGTGTTTGACCATAAAGCGGGAGTGCTTTCTTCCTGTTGCAAGAACGACGCTGGCAGCGCCTGCGCAAACGCTATGAATACGAGGCGGTATTTACTCATGGCCGCGTGGTTTCAAGCCGGTTGTATGTGATACGCGCCAGGCCCAACAACCTTTCTCGGGCAAGGTTGGGGCTTGTCGCCAGCAGGAAAGCGCTTCCGAGAGCCGTGGACCGTAACCGCGGCAAACGGCTGGTCCGCGAGGTCTTCCGCCAGGCGCAGCAGGATCTTATGGCTATGGATATCGTGGTTCAACTGCGCGCGGAGTTGGTCAGGCAGAACAATGCGGCGGCACGCCGGGACTTGCTCGACCTGTTCGCCGGGCTTGGAAAAAATCACGACCCCTCGCAGCCTGCCGGACTCCGATCCGTTTGAGGCCTTGCGCAGCGACCCCAGACGGGTTCCTGATTTCAGTTGTGGAAACGTAAGCAGATCGAATCAATGGACTCGCAACGGCTGATCCTCTTCTTCGTATTTTCGTTCTCCGTGTTCCTGCTGCTTGACGCGTGGCAGCGCGATCAGCAACCGGTGACCGCGCGCACGGCCCCTGCAAGCAACGCCAAACCGGCACAGCTGGCGCCGCCCACGCCCAGCGAAAAGCTGGTTGCGAGCCAGACAGCGACACCGCCAGAGGGCGCGACAGCGCTGGCCAAGGGAGAAACGGTAAAAGTCGAAACCGACTACATAAGGGCCGAGATTAGTACCGTCGGCGGAGACCTGCGCCGTCTCGAACTGAAGCAGCATCGTGATATCGAGGACAGGAACAAGCCCTTTGTACTGTTTGAGAATCGGCCCGACCATGTATACATCGCTCAGACCGGGCTAATCGGTCCGGGGCTGCCCAATCACCGCACGGAGTTCAGGGCCCAATCAGGCGAATACAAGCTCGCGGCGGGGGCCGACAAGGTAGAGGTGAGGCTCGAGGCCCCGGAGAACAACGGCATAAAAACAGCAAAAATCTATCGTTTTCACCGCGCAAGCTATGTGATCGACGTCACTTACGAAATCACCAATCAGGGCACGACGGAGATCCAGCCCTTTGCTTATTTCCAGCTGCTGCGCGACAGCAAGCCGCCCGCAGGGGATTCGGCAATGCTGCCGACATACACAGGCGTGGCCGTCTACACCGAAAAAGAAAAATTCCAGAAAGTTGCGTTCAGTGACATAGACAAGAACAAGACGCCCTATCCGAAGAACAGCAGCGATGGTTGGATCGCCATGCTGCAGCACTATTTCTTCAGCGCGTGGCTACCTAAAAGCGGGATGCCGCGCGAGTTCTATACCCGTCATCTCGAGGCAGGGCTGTATTCAGCGGGCGTGATCGTGCCCACGGGCACCGTCGAGGCCGGGAAGAGCGTGACGTTGACCGTGCCGCTATACGCCGGGCCTCAGGAGCAGGACAAACTTTCCAAGATCGCGCCGGGGCTCGATCTCACCATCGACTACGGCTGGCTTACCATCATTGCCGTGCCGCTGTTCTGGGTGTTGTCATGGTTTCACCAGTGGGTAGGCAACTGGGGGGTGGCGATCGTTCTGCTCACGGTGTTGATCAAGCTTTTGTTCTATCCCCTGTCGCAAGCAAGTTATCGCTCCATGGGAAAAATGCGGGTGTTGGCCCCCAAACTGCAGAAACTCAAGGAGCAGTACGGCAACGACCGCCAGCGCCTACAGCAGGCGATGATGGAGCTCTACAAGACCGAGAAAATCAATCCGCTCGGCGGCTGTCTGCCGATAGTGGTGCAAATACCTGTTTTTATTGCACTTTATTGGGCAATCTTGGCGAGTGTCGAGCTCCGGCACGCCCCGTTTTATGGCTGGATACAAGACCTTTCGGCGCCGGATCCCTGGTTTGTGCTACCGATTCTGATGGGTATCACCATGATCATCCAGACCAAGCTCAACCCCGAGCCGCCGGACCCGGTACAGGCCAAGGTCATGAAAATCATGCCGATCGCCTTCAGCGTCTTCTTTTTCTTTTTCCCAGCCGGGCTGGTGCTCTATTGGCTGGTGAATAACGTGCTGTCGATCATTCAGCAATGGCACATCAACCGCATGCTCGAACGCACTAACCTGCGCCAGCCGCACAAGTCCTAGATTCGCGGGCTCCCCCGCGGCCGCCTGCCGGAAACGGCGGAAGCGGTATACTCGCCGCCCATGGCAGCCAATGACCTTATCGCCGCTATCGCAACGGCTCCGGGCCGCAGCGGCATCGGCGTGATTCGCTTGTCCGGGCCCGGACTGAGTCCTGTCGTCGAGCAGATCATAGGCCGGCTGCCGTCACCCCGCCGAGCGACGCTCGCCGACTTCCGCGACTGCCGCGGAGCCGCCATTGATCAGGGGCTGGCGCTTTATTTTCCCGGGCCGCATTCCTACACAGGGGAAGACATGCTTGAATTGCAGGGCCACGGCGGACCGGTGGTGCTGCAGCTGCTGCTCCGGCGCTGCGTAGAGTTGGGCGCGCGCATCGCCGAACCTGGAGAATTCACCAAGCGCGCTTACCTTAACAACAAGCTCGACCTGGCGCAAGCAGAAAGCGTGATTGACCTGATCGATGCCTCGACAGCGCAGGCGGCGCGCTGCGCGGTGCGCTCGCTACAAGGCGAATTTTCTGATCGAATACAAGAAGTTATCCATGCGCTCATTGATCTGCGCGCGCGGGTGGAGGCGACCCTCGATTTCCCCGAAGAGGAAATCGATTTTCTCCAGCAGGCGGACGCCGTGGGACGGCTGCGTTCAGTGCAGCAGCAGCTCGAGTCGGTGCTGGAAGCGTCCCGGCAAGGCAGTCTGCTGCGCGAGGGTATCCACATTGTGCTTGCAGGCCAACCCAATGTGGGTAAGTCCAGCCTCCTCAATCGCATGGCGGGGGAGGACCTCGCGATCGTCACAGATATTCCCGGCACCACGCGCGACGCCATACGCCAAACCATAGATGTAGGAGGCGTCCCGGCGCACATCATAGATACCGCCGGCCTGCACGAGTCTGAGGATCCGGTGGAGAAGCTGGGAATGGCCCGCACTTGGGCGGCCATCGAAAAAGCCGATCTGGTGCTGCTGCTGGAAGATGCGACTCGCGGCGAGACATCCGCAGACCGCGCCATCGTCGAAAAACTGCCGCAACGACTGCCTTGTCTGCGCGTGATGAATAAAATCGACCTGGCGTGCCGCGCGCCGGCCGTGGAAACGCGGGACGGCGGGCCGGTGGTCTGGCTTTCCGCCAAGACGGGAGCGGGGGTCGACTTGTTGCGTGACGCGCTGCTCAAGGCCGTAGGCTGGCACAGTGGCGGCGAAGGCCTGTATATGGCGCGCGAACGGCATTTGCAGGCGCTCAACAAGGCCCGCGGGCATCTCCAGTGCGCAGCAGGACAGGAGCGGCAACCGGAGCTTTTCGCCGAAGAATTGCGGCTTGCGCAGGAAGCGCTATCGAGCATCACCGGGGAATTCACGGCAGACGATCTCCTGGGCGAAATCTTCTCCAGATTTTGTATCGGAAAATAGCCGCTGCCCGCGTTGCTTTGGCAGCTCGTCGGCTCCCAGTCCGACCAGCTCTTGGCGCCATGAGTCCGGACACGGGGTGGTGGTTTCACGTGAAACATTTTTGACCGAGCACCGCACAAGCTATTCTTTTTTTGTGCAAAATAGGCTATCATTCAGCGCCTCATCAAGCGCGGCGAAACAATGCAACCCATTGAAAAATTTGATGTTATTGTGGTAGGCGGGGGCCATGCCGGCACCGAAGCCGCGCTCGCCAGCGCCCGGCTCGGCTGTAATACGCTGCTGCTCACCCATAACATCGAGACGCTGGGGCAGATGTCGTGCAATCCTTCTATCGGGGGTATCGGTAAAGGCCACCTGGTCAAGGAAATCGATGCGCTGGGCGGGGCGATGGCGGCGGCGACCGATGAAGCCGGGATTCAGTTCCGCATCCTCAATTCGCGCAAAGGCCCGGCGGTGCGCGCAACCCGCGCCCAAGCCGATCGGCTGCTCTATAAAAAAGCGATCCGCGGCCGGCTTGAAAACCAGCCCAATCTGCGCCTATTCCAGCAGGCCGTCGATGATCTGATCCTCGACGGCGATCGCGTGGCCGGCGTGGTGACGCAGATCGGCCTTGAATTTTCCGCGCGCACCGTGGTGTTGACCACCGGCACGTTTCTGTCGGGGCTGGTGCACATCGGATTGCAGAACTATCAGGCGGGCCGCGCCGGCGATCCGCCCTCGGTCAGTCTCGCGCACCGGCTGCGCGAAATGAGCCTGCCGGTCGGCCGACTGAAAACCGGAACGCCGCCGCGTATCGACGGGCGCAGCATCGATTTTTCGGTGATGGCCGAACAGCCGGGAGACGAGCCGACGCCGGTGTTTTCCTTTCTCGGCTCGCGCGAGCAGCATCCGCCACAACTGCCGTGCTGGATCACCCACACCAACACGCGCACACACGACATCATCCGCCGCGGGCTCGGCCGCTCGCCGATGTTCACCGGCGTGATCGAAGGCGTGGGCCCGCGCTATTGTCCGTCGATCGAGGACAAGATCACGCGCTTCGCCGACAAGCAGTCGCACCAGATTTTCCTCGAGCCGGAAGGGCTGACGGTCAACGAGTTCTATCCCAATGGCATATCGACGAGCCTGCCGTTCGATGTGCAGTACGCCCTGGTGCGCTCGATCAGGGGGCTGGAGAACGCCTACATCACGCGTCCCGGCTATGCCATCGAGTACGATTACTTCGACCCGCGCGGACTCAAAAGCTCGCTCGAGACCAAAGCCATTCAAGGCCTGTTCTTCGCCGGGCAGATCAACGGCACCACCGGTTACGAGGAAGCGGCGGCACAGGGCCTGCTCGCCGGCATCAACGCCGGGTTGTTCGCCAGGGAGCGCGCGCCGTGGTGTCCGCGCCGCAACGAAGCCTATCTCGGCGTGCTGGTCGACGACCTCATCACGCGCGGCGTCTCCGAGCCGTATCGCATGTTCACCAGTCGTGCCGAATATCGCCTTTCCCTGCGGGAGGACAACGCCGACCTGCGCCTGACCGAAATCGGCCGTGAGCTGGGCGTGGTGGATGACACGCGCTGGGAAGCGTTCTGCCGCAAGCGCGAAGCGATCGCGCGCGAACAGGAGCGGCTCAAGTCGACCTGGATCAACCCCAAGCTGCTGCCGCCGCAAGACGCCGAGCGCGTGCTGGGCCGGGCGATGGGGCGCGAATATTCGCTGCTGGACCTGCTGCGGCGGCCTGACGTGAGCTATGCCGCGCTCATGACATTGCCTGGCGCAGGCCCCGCGGTCGGGGAGGTGCAGGTGGCGGAACAAGTCGAGATCCAGGCCAAGTATCAGGGCTACATCGAGCGCCAGCGCGAAGAAATTGAGCGCCACGAGCAGTTTGAGAGCACGCGGCTGCCGCAGGATGTCGATTACACCCGGGTGCGCGGCCTGTCGGTGGAGGTGCAGCAGAAGCTCAATAAATACCGCCCCGAGACCATCGGCCAGGCTGCGCGCATATCAGGCATCACGCCGGCGGCGATCTCGGTGCTGCTGGTGCATGCGAAACGCGGTTTCGCGGAGCATAAAAAAACCGCATGAGCCTGGCCGAGAAACTGGCACGAGGGGTGGCCGAACTGCGCCTTGATATCGCCGCCGACACGCAGCACAAGCTGCTCGATTACCTGGCGCTGATCCACAAGTGGAATCAGGTCTACAACCTGACGGCGGTGCGCGAAACCCAGAAAATGGTAAGCCACCACTTGCTCGATTGCCTCGCCGTGATTCCGCACGTCGGCGCGCGCAGCATTATCGATATCGGCAGCGGCCCGGGGCTTCCCGGCATTCCGCTGGCGCTGGCGTTGCCGCAATCGCGGGTGACCTTGCTTGACAGCAATCACAAGAAAGCGGCGTTTCTCAGGCAGGCCGTGATCGAGCTCGGCCTCGGTAACGTGGAGGTGGTGTGCGAGCGCGTCGAGACCTGGCGGCCGCAGCACAAATTCGAAGTCGTGATATCCCGGGCGTTTTCCGGTTTGCCGGAATTTCTGGCGGCGGCCGGCCGCCTGTGCGCCGGAGGCGGTGTGATCGCGGCGATGAAAGGCGTCTACCCCTATGAAGAAATCGCCCAAATGCCGGGCGGATTCAAATTGCGCGGCGTGATTCCGCTCACTGTGCCCGGGCTCAAGGCGGAGCGCCACCTGGTGTTGATGCATCCGGCGCAGCAGGCCGCGCCATGACCAAGATCCTCGCCATCACCAACCAGAAAGGCGGCGTCGGCAAGACCACCACCGGCGTCAACCTTGCCGCGAGTCTGGCGGCGGAAAAACAGCGCGTGCTGCTGGTGGACCTGGATCCGCAGGGCAACGCCACCATGGGCAGCGGCGTCGACAAGCGCAGTCTGCGGGCGACGGTGTACCAAGTGCTGCTGGGCGACCGGGAGCTCACGGACGTGCGCGTGCGTTCGACGAACGGCGGATACGACGTGATCCCGGCCAACCGCGAGCTCGCCGGCGCCGAAGTCGAGATGGTCGAAATCGAACGCCGCGAGACGCGGCTCAAGGAAGCGCTCGCCGGCGTGGAAAGCGAATACGACTTCATCCTCATCGACTGCCCGCCGGCGCTGAATCTCCTTACCGTCAACGGACTGAGCGCGGCGCACGCGGTGATGATTCCCATGCAGTGCGAGTACTACGCGCTCGAGGGGTTAAGCGACCTGGTGCAGACCATTAAAAAAGTGCGCGCGCACCTCAACCCCAAGCTGCAGATCGAGGGGCTGCTGCGCACTATGTATGATCCGCGCAACACGCTGGCACTGCAGGTTTCGGCCCAGCTCGAACAGCATTTCAGCGACAAGGTTTACCGTACCGTGATCCCGCGCAACGTGCGGCTTGCAGAGGCGCCGAGCTACGGCATGCCGGCGCTCAAGTTCGACAGAAACTCGAAGGGCGCGCAGGCGTATCTGGACTTGGCGGGAGAGATGCTTGGCCGCAGCGTGCCGGTGGCATGAGGAAGAAGGCGTGACCATGGTGAAGCAGAGAGGTTTGGGGCGGGGGCTTGATGCCCTGCTGGGCGGCGACGAGCAACCGGAGACGACGGGCGAAGAAGCGCTGCGCCATCTCGCCATCGACACGCTGCAGGCGGGAAAGTATCAGCCGCGCACGCACATGGACCAGGAGGCGCTCAAGGAGCTCGCGGATTCGATCAAGGCACAGGGCGTGATGCAACCCATCCTGGTGCGGCCGGTGGCGGGCGGGCGCTATGAAATCGTCGCCGGAGAACGGCGGTGGCGCGCCGCACGCATCGCCGGGCTGAGCAGCGTGCCGGCGCTGGTACGCGAAGTGCCGGACCAGCAGGCGCTGGCGGCGGCGCTGATCGAGAACATCCAGCGCGAAGATCTCAACCCGCTCGAGGAAGCGGTCGGCATTCAGCGCTTGATCCAGGAGTTCGGCATGACGCACGCCACCGCCGCAGAAGCGCTGGGCCGCTCGCGCGCCGCCGTGACCAACTTGCTGCGTCTGCTCGAGCTGGCCCCGCCGGTGCGCGAGCTGCTCGCCCAGGGCAGGCTCGACATGGGGCATGCGCGGGCGCTGCTGGCGCTGCCGGCGGCGCGCCAGATCGAGCTGGCGCGCGAAGTCGTGGCAAAGCGGCTTTCGGTGCGCGAAGTCGAGGGCCGCGTTGGTGGCGAGACCAGGAAATCCGCGCCCCGTCCGCGGCCGCAGACCGATCGCGATATCGCTCGGCTGGAGGAGGAGCTGTCCAACCGTCTCGGCACGACGGTGAGTATCAAAACCGGCGCAAAAAAAGGCAGCGGCAAGCTTGTTATCAGCTACAAAAGCCTCGATCAACTCGACGCGCTGCTGGCCAAACTCACGCGCGGTGGATAGGCGGGTCGCGCCGCGCCGCAGCATTCGTTGACACCGTCTGCCGCAACGTAATAAAATCCAAGTCTTTTTCGAGCCGGCCAGGCCGCTTGTGCTCGCACCCGTCGCCGCCAAGGAAGTCGATCGATGAAAACGGTCCGCCGGATCCTCGGCGCGCAGATGGCAGTTACGGTTGTGGCGGCCTTGCTGGTGCTGGCGGTGAGCGGCGAATCGCGCGCAGCGTGGTCGGCGCTGATCGGCGGCGCAATCGGTTTTTCCACCGCGTATGTTTATGCGCGCAGGATGGTCGCGACGCGCGGGGAAGAACCCAGGGAGCTGGTGAAAGCACAGTATCGGGCAGAGTTCCACAAACTCGCGCTCACCATGGGGCTGTTTGCCGCCACGTTCACGTTATACAAGGACATCGCTGCGTTGCCATTGTTTTTGACTTACGCCGCCACACTGATGGTGTATTGGGCGGCGCTGCTATTCGCATAACAAGACCGACCACATGAGCGCTCAGGGCCAGACCTCTACCGAATATATCGTCCACCACCTTACCAATCTCAAGGTCGGCTCAGGCTTTTGGAGTTTCCATCTCGATACCCTGATAGTTTCGGGCCTGCTGGGCCTGCTGGTCTTCGGACTGATGTGGCGTGTCGCGCGGCGCGCCAGCGCCGGCGTTCCGGGGCCGTTGCAGAATTTCATCGAGATGGCCGTGAACATGATCGACACCCAGGTGAGGGACACCTTTCACGGCAAGAGCGAGCTCATCACGCCGCTGGCGATCACCATTTTCATCTGGGTCTTCATCATGAATGCGATGGACCTGATCCCCGTCGATTTCCTGCCCGGGCTGCTGGGGCTGTTCGGCGTCCACTATTTCAAGGCCGTGCCGACCACCGATCCCAACGCCACTTTCGCGATGTCGCTCACGGTGTTTTTCCTGATGATGTTCTACAACTTCAAGATCAAGGGCTTTGGCGGCTTCACCCACGAAGTGCTCACCGCGCCGTTTGGCAAGTGGTTGTTTCCAATCAATATTTTATTCCGCATCATCGAGGATCTCGCCAAGCCGATCTCGCTCGCGCTGCGGCTGTTCGGCAACATGTATGCCGGCGAAATGGTGTTCATCCTGATCGCGCTGCTGGGGCTCGCCCAGCCGTTCCTCGCCTTGCCGTGGGCGATTTTCCACATCCTGATTATCACGCTGCAGGCGTTCGTGTTCATGATGCTGACCATCGTCTATCTGGCGATGGCGCACGAGAGCCATTAAAGAGATTTTGGTTTTGCTTCACATCTACGAGTAAGGAGAAAAAATGGAACTGTCGTTCTTGTTGGGCAACGTTTCGATCGCGGTTGCGATCCTGATCGGCGCGGGCGCGCTCGGAACCGCCATCGGCTTCGGCATTCTCGGCGGCCGCTTTCTGGAAGGCGCCGCGCGTCAGCCGGAGATGATTCCCACCCTGCAGGTCAAGATGTTCATCGTCGCCGGCCTGCTCGACGCGGTGACCATGATCGGCGTCGGTATCGCGCTCTATCTGCTGTTCGCGAATCCGTTTATCGCGCTGGTGCAGAAGGCCGCGGGCGGCTAATTTCCACAAAACTCAGCAGCAGGAGACCCGCGTGGATATCAACGCCACTCTCATAGGACAGGCCGTCTGGTTCGGCCTGTTCATCTGGTTCACGATGAAATTCGTGTGGCCGCCGCTGCAACGGGCGATGCACGAGCGCCAGAAGCGGATCGCCGACGGGCTTGCCGCCGCGGAGCGCGGCAAGCAGGAGCTCGAGCGGGCGGCGAAGCGCACCGAGGAAATCCTGGTCGAAGCGCGCCACAAAGCGCAGGAGCTTCTTGCCCAGGCCGACAAGCGCGCGGCCCAGCTTGTTGAGGAAGCGAAGAACGCCGCGAAAGCCGAGGGTGAGCGCCAGCTCGCCGGCGCCAAAGCCGAGATCGAACAGGAAGTGTTTCGTGCCAAGGAGGCGCTGCGCACACAGGTTGCCGCGCTGGCCGTGGCCGGGGCCGAGCAGATCCTGCGGCGCGAGGTCGACGCCAGGGCGCATGCCGATCTGCTGAAGCAGGTCCAGGGACAGCTCTAAGGAACGACATGGCGGAACCGGTCACCATCGCGCGGCCCTACGCCGAGGCTGCATTCAAACTGGCGCGCGAGAAGTCGAATCTCGCCGGCTGGTCGGACATGCTGGCGCTGCTTGCAGCAGTGGCCGGGGATCCGCGGATGCGGGCGTGCATCAGCAATCCCAACCTGAGCCGGCAACAGATCGAAAACCTGATCCTGGGCATCGCCGGCGACAAACTGGACGGCCTGGGCCGCAACTTCGTGCAGGTGCTGGTGCAAAACGGCCGGCTCGGATTGCTGCCGCAGATCCATGCCCTCTACGAAGAACTCAGGCGCGGGCACGAAGGCGTTCTCGAGGCCAGAATCATTTCCGCGCTGCCCATCAGCGACGAACAGACGAAACAGCTTGTCGCGCGGCTCGAGGCAAAATATCAGCGCAAGGTCAGCGCGCGGGTCGAGGTCGACCCCGGGCTGATCGGCGGCGTCAGGATCGTGGTCGGCGACAAGGTCATAGATGCGACGGTGCGCGGCAGGCTCGACGCGATGGCGGCCGCGCTTACCCACTAGGAGCTACACATGCAACTCAATCCTTCCGAGATCAGCGAACTCATAAAAAGCAAGATCCAGAACCTGGCGGGCACGGCCGAGGCGCGCACCCAGGGTACGGTCATTTCCGTCACCGACGGCATCTGCCGCATCCACGGCCTGGCCGACGTGATGCAGGGCGAGATGCTGGAGTTTCCGAAGAACACTTTTGGTCTCGCGCTCAACCTCGAACGCGATTCGGTCGGCTCGGTGGTGCTCGGCGAATACGAGCATATTTCCGAGGGCGACACCGTCAAGACTACCGGGCGCATCCTGGAAGTGCCGGTGGGGCCGGAACTGATCGGCCGCGTCGTGGACTCGCTCGGCCAGCCGATCGACGGCAAGGGCCCGATCAATGCCAAGATGACCGACGTGATCGAGAAGGTCGCGCCCGGCGTGATCGCGCGCAAATCGGTTTCGCAGCCGGTGCAGACCGGGCTGAAAGCAATCGATTCCATGGTGCCCATCGGCCGCGGCCAGCGCGAGTTGATCATCGGTGACCGCCAGACCGGCAAGACCGCGGTTGCGGTCGACACCATCATCAACCAGAAAGGCAAGGACCTGATCTGTATTTACGTCGCCATCGGCCAGAAAGCCTCGTCGATCAAGAACGTGGTGCGCACGCTCGAAGAACACGGCGCCATGGAATACACCATCGTGGTTGCCGCCACGGCCTCGGATTCGGCGGCGATGCAGTACATCGCGCCCTATTCCGGCTGCACCATGGGCGAGTATTTCCGCGACCGCGGGCAGGACGCGCTGATCATTTATGACGATTTGACCAAGCAGGCCTGGGCCTACCGCCAGGTATCGCTGCTGCTGCGCCGCCCGCCGGGACGCGAAGCGTACCCGGGCGATGTGTTCTACCTGCATTCGCGCTTGCTGGAACGCGCCGCGCGCGTCAACGAGGAGTACGTCGAGAAGTTCACCAAGGGTGAGGTCAAGGGCAGGACCGGATCGCTCACCGCGCTGCCCATCATCGAGACGCAGGCGGGCGACGTGACGGCGTTCGTGCCGACCAACGTGATCTCGATCACCGACGGCCAGATCTTCCTGGAAACCGATCTGTTCAACGCCGGCATCCGGCCCGCGATCAACGCCGGCATTTCGGTGTCGCGCGTCGGCGGCGCGGCCCAGACCAAGGTCATCAAGAAGCTGGGTGGCGGCGTGCGCCTCGCGCTCGCGCAATATCGCGAGCTGGCGGCGTTCGCGCAGTTTGCATCCGACCTGGATGAAGCGACCCGCAAGCAGCTCGAGCGCGGCCGCCTCGTGACGGAACTCATGAAGCAGCCGCAGTACGAGCCGCTGCAGGTGTGGGAAATGGCGTTGACTCTGTTCGCGGTGAACAACGGCTACCTTGACGATATCGACGTCAGGAAGGCGCTGTCCGCAGAGCGCTCCATGCGCGATTACATCAAGGACCGGTTTGGCGACCTGGTGAAGCGCATCGAGGACACCAAGGACTTGGGCAAGGAAGATGAAGAAAAGCTGCACCAGGCGATGAAGGACTGGAAGCAGAGCGGAACGTTCTAAAGCCTGCCCGTCTCACGTTAGCAAGGACTTACTGCAATGCCGGGATCGAAAGAGATCCGTAACAAGATCAAGAGCGTGCAAAACACGCGCAAGATCACCAAGGCGATGGAAATGGTCGCGGCCTCGAAAATGCGGCGCGCCCAGGAACGCATGCGCACGGCACGGCCTTATGGCGAGAAAATCCGCAACGTCGCGGCCCATATCAGCCACGCCAACCCCGAGTATCGCCACCCGTTCCTGCTCGAGCGCGATACCGTAAAGCGCATAGGCATCATTGTGGTGACCACCGACAAGGGTCTGTGCGGCGGTCTCAACACCAACCTCCTGCGACTGGCGCTCAACAGGATTAAGGACTGGGAGGCGCAAGGCGAAGAAATCGAGGTGTGCGCGTTCGGCAACAAAGGCCTGGGCTTCATGCAGCGTCTCGGCGCCAAAGTGGCCTCGCACGTGACGGGGCTGGGCGACAAGCCGCACATGGAGAAACTGATCGGTGCCGTCAAAGTAATGCTGGACGGCTATATCCATGACCGCTTCGACCGGCTGGTGATCTTCTACACCAAGTTCATCAACACCATGAAACAGGAGCCGGTGATGGAACAGCTGCTGCCGCTGTCGGGCGAAAAGCTGGGGACGCCGGAGGGCAGCTGGGATTACATCTACGAGCCCGACGCAAGGGTCGTGCTCGACCAGGTGCTGACGCGCTATATCGAGGCGCTGATCTACCAGGCGCTCACCGAGAACATGGCCTCCGAACAATCGGCGCGCATGGTGGCGATGAAAGCCGCATCGGACAATGCGGGCAACGTGATCGACGAGCTGACGCTGATCTACAACAAGACGCGCCAGGCCTCGATTACCAAGGAGCTGTCGGAGATCGTGGGCGGCGCGGCGGCGGTATGATGCGTGCCATAGGACGATCGGGCGACACTCATATGCGCTGTGGCAAAGAATTTTTGAGTTTTTATTAGGACAAGACGATGAGCCAAGGAAAAATCGTGCAGTGCATCGGCGCCGTGATTGACGTCGAATTCCCGCGCGACCAGATGCCCAATATCTATGATGCGCTCAAGATGGAAGGCGCGGAGCTGACGCTGGAAGTGCAGCAACAGCTGGGTGACGGCGTGGTGCGCACCATCGCGCTCGGTTCTTCGGACGGCCTGCGCCGCGGCATGGCAAGGCGCCGAGCTTTGAAGAGCTGTCGCCGTCGCAGGAGCTGCTCGAAACCGGCATCAAGGTGATTGACCTGATCTGCCCGTTTGCCAAGGGTGGCAAGGTCGGATTGTTCGGCGGCGCCGGCGTGGGCAAGACCGTGAACATGATGGAGCTGATCCGCAACATTGCGATCGAGCACTCGGGCTACTCGGTGTTCGCCGGCGTCGGCGAGCGCACCCGCGAAGGCAACGACTTCTACCCCGAGATGAAGGAGTCGAAGGTGCTCGACAAGGTGGCGCTGGTCTACGGCCAGATGAACGAGCCGCCGGGCAACCGCCTGCGCGTGGCGCTCACTGGGCTGACCATGGCCGAAGCCTTCCGCGACGAGGGCCGTGACGTGCTGCTGTTCATCGACAACATCTACCGCTACACGCTGGCCGGAACCGAAGTCTCGGCGCTTCTCGGCCGCATGCCCTCCGCGGTGGGCTATCAGCCGACGCTGGCCGAGGAAATGGGCCGGCTGCAGGAACGGATCACCTCGACCAAGACCGGCTCGATCACCTCGATCCAGGCGGTCTACGTGCCGGCGGACGACCTGACCGACCCCTCGCCCGCCACGACCTTCGGCCACCTCGACTCGACGGTGGTGCTGTCGCGCGACATCGCCTCACTCGGCATTTACCCGGCGGTGGACCCGCTCGACTCGACCTCGCGCCAGCTCGATCCGCACGTGGTGGGCGAAGAGCACTATACGACCGCACGCCAGGTGCAGGCGACGCTGCAGCGCTACAAGGAACTCCGGGACATCATCGCCATTCTCGGCATGGACGAGCTCTCGCCCGAGGACAAGCTGGCGGTGGCGCGGGCGCGCAAGATCCAGCGCTTCCTGTCGCAGCCGTTCAACGTGGCCGAAGTGTTCACCGGCCAGAAAGGCAAATACGTGTCGCTCAAGGAGACCATCAAGGGCTTCAAGGGCATCGTCAACGGCGACTACGACCACTTGCCCGAGCAGGCGTTCTACATGGTCGGGACCATAGAAGAAGCGATCGAGAAGGCGAAAACACTTCAATGATTAGGTGAATAGTGGTTAAGTGATTCATGGCTTAGTCACCCAATTACTCAATCACTCAATCACCGGAAAAACATGGCCAATACCATACACGTCGATGTCGTCAGCGCCGAAGAGTCGATCTATTCGGGCGAGGCGGAATTTGTCGTGCTTCCCGGCGAAGCCGGCGAGCTGGGCATTTATCCGCGGCACACGCCGCTGATCACCCGCATCAAGCCCGGCCAAGTGCGCATCACGCCCGCGGGCGGCGGCGAGGAAGAGCTGATTGTCGTGGCCGGCGGCATCCTCGAAGTGCAGCCCGC
>JAIESJ010000210.1 GCA_019746155.1 Burkholderiales bacterium | reverse complement strand
GCCGAGGCCTACACCACTTATTTCCGTTCGGTCACGGAAGGCAGCCTGGGGGGTGATTTTGGCCGAGGGGTGACGCCGCAGGAGCAGCTGGGAAAACTGCTGGGAATCGACGCCATGGGCGACCGGCGATCACGCGTGAAAAAGGTCGCTTAACAGTCCTGTCCATTTTATTTTGAATCATGCCAATTCATGAAAAATCGCTGATCGCGCCTGATCAGATCATGACCAGTGACAAGCTGGTGGTGGACGGCGTCGATGTGTCCGGGCACTGGAACACGATGATCAAGCCGCGCTATGTCAGCGACTATGATCCGGATTTCTACAAGACCATCCAGAGCTACGGCGGCGGCGAAAACGTGCATCGCTGCTGGCAGTGCGGCTCGTGCACCAATTCGTGCACCATGTACGCGATCAATACCGATTTCAATCCGCGCTACTGGATTTATCTCGTCAACCTCGGGATGAAGGACGAGCTGCTCAAGGACAAGGACATCATCTGGCAGTGCGTGTCGTGCAACAAGTGCACCAACATCTGTCCCAAGGACGTGCGGCCGGAAGGCGTGATGAAGGCGCTGCAGCACTGGCTGGAAGACGAAGGGCATGTGCAGAAATCGAACTCGACCCTGTTTGACGAAGAGTTCGCGCGCCAGTGCCTGGAGCGCGGCCGTATCGAGGATACCGAGGTCATCAGCAATTTCTTCAGGAAGACCGGGCAGGACATCGTCGAACTGGTGAAGAACGGCTGGCTCGGCATCATGGTGGCGCGCATGAACAAGTGGCCGCTGCTGAAGGAGGGCAAGATAGGCAAATTCCTGGCGCGCATGCCGATTTTCGGGCCCATGAAAATGGGATTGATGATGGTGTTCAAACCGCGCACCCAATCGTGGGGCAGGACCGGCGAAGTGCTGCAGCAGTACGTGATGGAGCAAAAGGCAAAGGCGAAAACACATTAACCGCAGATAAACGCCGATGTGACGGGTTTATCTGCGTTCATCTGCGTTTATCGGCGGTTTCCATGAATTTTGAGGCTTGAAATGGCAAAAGTAGCTTATTACCCCGGCTGCGCGCTCGAAGGTTCGGGCGGTCCGTATGACCGCTCCACCCGCGCGCTGGTCAAGGCGCTCGACCTCGAGATGACTAACCTCGCCGACTGGAACTGCTGCGGCGCGATGGAAGTCAAGAACATCCATCCCATGCTGCAGACCTACATGTCGGCGCGCAACATGGCGATCGCCTCGGAGAAAATGGGCTTCGACACCGTGATGGCGCCGTGCAACGGCTGCTATCACAACCTGAAGAAAGCTGAATACGAATGCGCGACCTCGCCCGAGGCGATGCGGACGGTGCAGGACCTGGCCCAAAAAGCCGGCGACCCGGTTTACAAAGGCGACGTGCGCACCATCCATCTGCTCGAATGGCTGATGGAGGAGCTGGGGCCCGAGGGCATCAAGCAACGCATCAGCAAGAGCCTGAACGGCATGAAGATCGCGAATTACTACGGCTGCATGTACACCCGGCCGCGCCAGATTTTTCCCGAGAAAGACCAGGGGCCGGGCTCGGAATCGACGCACAAGCCGCATTTCATGGACGATCTGCTGGCGGCAGCGGGCGCGGTCAATGTCGATTTCCCGCTCAAGACCGCGTGCTGCGGCGGCGCGCACACGCTGTCCGATGCCGATACTTCGACCCAGCTCGTGCTGAATCTGCTGCAGGCTGCGGAAGAAGCCGGCGCCGAAGTGATCGCTACCGAATGCCCGACCTGCCATTCCGGCCTCGAAATGCACCAGATCCGCGCCGAGACCCAATTCGGCATCAAGACCCGCGTCAAGATTCTCTATTTCACGCAGCTGCTGGGACTCGCGCTTGGGCTGTCGGCACGGAAACTGGCGATACATGAAAACGTGAGCGACTCGCTGGACTTCCTGCATGACAAAGGCGTGATCTAGCCGCCTGTCGGACTTGGCCTGATTCACCGGAACGGGTGGTGTTGACGGATCGCCGTCGATCGACGCTTCGGCGACAGGCTGCTTAAGAAAGAGCTTTGCGTGTCGCAACGCTGTGTAGGCCGGAACAAACGTCACTTGCATGGCGTTTTTTTCGCCTTGTTCTTTAGGTTTTTAATTTTAGGAGTTTGTCGGGGCTGAGTCCGACAAACTCCTAGCGGTGAGGGGAGAGGCGACAGGCGAGGGGCGCAAAACCAACGCGCACGCTATACTTCTTACTCCTCACGCCTCTTACCGCACGTTTTATGGAATGCAACGGCTGCGAGTTCCGCCCCGAGCTCTACTATGACGATCAATACCAGATCTGGGTGCGCATCGAGGACGACGGCAGTCTCGCCGTGGGCATGACCGACATCTCGCAAACCATTGCCGGCAAGATTCTGCACGTGAGAGTCAGGCGGCCCGGTACGCTGCGCCCGGCGGGCAAGCCTGTTGCCACCATCGAAAGCGGCAAATGGGCGGGGCCGGTGCCCAATCTCTTTGACTGCACCATAGACAGCGCCAATCACGAGGTGCTGGACAAGCCGGCGCTGCTCAATATGCAGCCCTACGACGCCTGGATCGCGCGCGTGCGTCCGGCGAAGACGGCGCAGGAGGCGCTGGCCGTGCTCATCACGGGTGAAGCGGCATACGCCGGCTATTGCGAACGCTGCCGGCGCGATGACATCCGGTGCAAGCGACTGTAAGCCGCAGAAAACAGGGAACGGGAAATGGGAAATAGGGAACAGGAAGCGGGAAATGGTTTTATTCCATTCACCATTTCCTATTTCCTATTCACCAATAAAAATGGCTGAGCGGCATTACCTCGACAACGAAGAAAAATCGGTGATCATCGTGATGACCAGCGGACCGTCGACGCCGCACCGCTGCGCCACGCCGTTCTACATGGGGGCGATTCTTGCCTCGATGGATGCCGACGTCAGAATCTTCTTCACCATGGAAGGCGTCAGGCTGTGCCAGAGGGGCGTACCGGAAAATTTGACGGCGCTCGACGGTGGCAAGAAAATAATCGAGTTCATGCGCGACGCCAAGGCCGCCGGGGCTAGGTTTTACCTGTGCCGGCCGGCGCTGCCCGGCTATGAAATGGAAGTCGAGAATGTGATCGACGAAGTGGACGAGATTTCGAGCGGCGGTGTTCTCGCCGATCTGATTTTGAGTTGTGACAAGGCGTTGTTTTTTTGAAAAGGCAAATAGACAGGATTTACAAGATTCACGGGATTGAATGGGCAGCGGGCCATCAGCGGCGGGTAATGGGTTTTTGGTCCGATCCGATCTTGTGAATCCTGTCAACCCTGTCCATTAAAGAGGATAACAACATGGCAACAGTCAAGGGCTGCAACATTCCGGACGATCTTTACTACAACGTCGAAAACAACGTATGGGCGCGGCGCGAGGCCGACGGCACGGTGACTATCGGCATGACGGCTTATGCCGCGGCGCTGGCCGGGCAGATCGTGTCGTGCACGCCGAAAAAAGTCGGCCGCAGCGTCGAGCAGAACAAGTCGGCCGCGACCGTCGAATCCGGCAAGTGGGTGGGCCCGGTGAAGGCACCGGTGTCCGGCGAGGTGATCGCGATCAATGAGGCGCTGTCCGCCAGCCCCGGAATTATCAATAGCGATCCCTACGGCTCGGGTTGGATGGTAAAAATGAAGCCGGCAAATTGGGACGCCGATGCCGCTGCTCTTGTCACCGGCGGTGCCGTGGCGGCGGCCTTCGAGGCCAAGATGAACGCCGAGGGATTCGCGGGCTGTGCCTGACGGCGGCGAAGGGTGAATAGTGAAGGGTGAAGGGTGAAGGGTGAAGGCCTCCTGGCTGGACATCGTCGAACAGATCGAGCCGCTTGACGGCGTCGAGCTCGATGCGCCGCTGGTGGCGGAGCTCGTGCGCCGTCACGCGCGCGCGCGCGGCGAACACGCCGGCCGCATCAATTTCTATACGCCGACCTTCAAGGTCTACGCCACCTCCGAGCTTGCCGGCTGCGGCAAGAGCGCCTGGCCTGCGGTTTCGATTACCGGCGGCGAGTGCAAGCTCGCCTGCGATCACTGCAAGGCGAAAATCCTCGAGCCGATGATCCCGGCGCGCACGCCGGACGAGCTGTGGCGCGTCGTCAACGAGCAGATAGCCAACGGCGCGCAGGGCATGCTGCTCACCGGCGGCTCCAACCGCCGCAACGAGGTCGAGTACGACGCGTTTTATCCGGCGATCCGCCGCATCAAGAACGCATTCCCTTCATTCAGGATCGCGATGCATACCGCGCTGGTCGACATGGACATCGCGCGGCGCATGGAGGATTCAGGCATCGACGCGGCGATGATGGACGTGATCGGCGCGCAGGACACGATCTCCCAGGTTTATCACCTGAAGCGCGGCGTCGCTGATTTCGAGCGCTCCCTCGAATGTCTTGTCGCGACGACGATGAAAGTCGTGCCGCATATCGTGATCGGGCTGCACTACGGCCGCATGCTCGGTGAGTGGAACGCGCTCGACATCGTCGCGCGCCACCAGCCCGATGCGCTGGTGCTGGTGGTGGTGATGCCGTTTTATGCGCCCGCAGCACGGCCTTTCATGACGCCCGATACGCGCCAAGTCGGACGCTTCTTCATGGATGCGCGCGAGGCGCTGCCGGATATTCCGCTGCTTTTGGGCTGCGCGCGTCCCGCAGGCATGGCCAAGGCGCAGATCGACGCTTATGCGGTGATGGCGGGTCTGAACGGCATCGCCCATCCGGCGGACGGCATGGTCGAACTCGCCACGCGCCTTGAGCGCGAGGTGCGCGTGACCCCGGCGTGCTGCTCGATCGCGGTGGGCGACGAGGTGCTGGCGCTCGACGGCAACGCAGGTATACGCATCGACCCTGCGCGCGTGATCGCCCGCGAACTCGAAGCGACGAAGCGGCGCACCGGCAGCCTGTCCGGCATAAAAATTGTAACTGCATGATTTAATTATGAAATCCTGGCGAGTCCTCGATACCGGCCTGCGCCCTCCCGCGCAGAACATCGCGTTGAACCGCGCGCTGCTGGAAGCGCGCCAGGCCGAGGAGGTTCCCAGCACGCTCAGATTTCTGCGCTTCACGCCGTCGGCGCTGCTCGGCTATCACCAGAGCGCCGAACAGGAGCTCAACCTTGACTACTGCAAGGCCAACCACATCGCGGTGCAGCGCCGCATCACCGGCGGCGGCGCGATCTACTTCGACGAGACCCAGATTGGCTGGGAGCTGTACCTGCACAAGCGCGACGTCGGCACCACCGACATGCAGGCGATTTCGAAGCGCATCTGCCATGCTGCGGCCACCGCCATCAGCGCGCTCGGCGTGGACGCCCGGTTCCGTCCGCGCAACGACATCGAAGTCGACGGCCGCAAGATTTCCGGCACCGGCGGCGCGTTCGACGGCGACGCGCTGCTGTTCCAGGGCACACTGCTCGTCGATTTCGACATCGAGAAAATGCTGCGCGTGCTGCGCATCCCGGCGGAAAAACTCTCCGACAAGGCCATCGCTTCAGCGCGCGAGCGTGTGGCCAGCCTGAAAGAGCTGCTGGGCTGCCAGCCCGATGTTGTCCAGATCCGGAGCAACATCATCGAGGCGTTCGAGAGCGAATTCGGCGTCGAATTCCACGAGGATGAATTGACGCTGTCCGAGCACGCGCGCTATCAAGTCGCGCTGCGCGAGATCGATACGCCCGACTGGATTGACCTGGTGTCACGCCCGGCGGACGGCATGCCCGTGCTGGAAGCGGTGCAGAAATTCGCGGGCGGGCTGCTGCGCGCCTCGGTCGCCTTCGACACGCTGACCCAGACCCTCAGGCAGGTGTGGTTTACCGGCGACTTTTTTGTGAGCCCGCGCCGCACCATCGCCGATCTCGAAGCGGCGCTGCGCGACACCCCGCTCGACAAGCTCGAGTCGCGCATTCGCGCGTTTTTTTCCGGCCGTCAGGTGGACATGCTGTCTCTGGCGCCCGCCGATTTTGTCACCGTAGTACGGCTCGCACTCAAGCAGCCGCTGACTGATTCGGTGATTCAGTAATTAAGTGATTGAGTAATTTCGCCCAATCCCTTAATCACTCAGCTACTCAATCACTCGCTCATGATGCTGTCACGGCCTGCGCAAACGAAACCAAAGCCGGAGCACGCGCAATGCTGCGACGTGCTGGTAGTGGGCCTGGGGCCTGCAGGCGGAGCGGCTGCGGCAACTGCGGCAGGCCTGGGGCTCGCCGTCGCGGCGGTCGAGAAAAAGAAAACGGTCGGCGTGCCGGTGCAATGCGCCGAGTTCATCCCGCTGCCCTTGTCGCGCCATGCCCAACCGCGCGGCGTGTTGCGGCAGAAAATTTCCGGCATGAAAAGCGCACTGCCCTCGGGCGCAACGGTCGCCACGCCTTTTTCGGGTTTGATGGTGGACCGCGCGGCCTTTGATCAGGCGCTGGCGCGTGCCGCCGGGGAGGCGGGCGCGGCGATCCACGTCGACAGCAGCCTGACGGAACTTGATGCGCGGCATTCGATGGCAACAATCCGGACGCCGCGCGGTGTGTTGCATGTCCAGTACCGATTGCTTGTCGCTGCGGACGGCCCGCATTCAACCGTGGCCAGGCGTATCGGCTTGCTGCGGCTTACTACCGTCAATACGCGGCAATACACTGTGCCGTTGACATCGCCTTATGCGGCAACCGATATCTGGCTGTCGGACGACTATCCCGGCGGCTATGCTTGGCTGTTCCCGAAGGGGCACCACGCCAATCTCGGCCTCGGCATGGATCCGCGGTTTTCAGCCGATATGAAATCCCCGCTCGATCAGCTGCACCGGCAACTGGTTGACGAGGGCAGGGTGGGAAGCGAAATCCTGTTCCGCACCGGCGGCGCGATCCCGGTCGGAGGGCTGCGCGACAGGCTTTTTGCCGGCAACATCGTGTTCGCCGGAGACGCCGCCGGACTCACACACCCGATCACGGGTGCCGGCATCGCGGCAGCCGTCGTTTCCGGAGAGCGCGCGGGGCGGGCGGCGCATGCATTGCTGCAACAAGGCGATGAAAACGCGCTCGCCGATTATGAGGAGGACATCCGCGATCAGTACCAGAAGTCGATCATGCGTGCGGTGGCGCGGCGCCGCGAGCTCGCGCAGGTATGGAATACGCCGGTGGCCCGGCGCGACGCCGTGCATCGTCGTGGCTGGATCGCCTTTCCTGATTATTTTTCCGGGGAGGCGGCATGCCGCGACGCGGCTTGATTCTGGTGACGTTGCTGCTGGCGGCGTGCGATACCCAAAGCAGCGCTCCGCCACCCGACTTGGTAAAAAACCAGCGCGAGGCAATGGGAAAGGCAAAAGGTGTGGAGCAGGTTCTCAAACAGTCAGCCGATCAGAAACGCGAACAGGAGGAGCAGCAAAAATGAACAACATGCCATTGGCCGCCGTTGCCCATGCGGTGACAGGTGTCCTTACTCTAGTGCCCGGCGGCGACCGCGACGACGTTTGCGCCAAAGCCGGCATCGCCGCCATTCAGGACAGCATCGACTTTTAAGCTAAGGAATCATTATGGACACTGTTCTCGATACTGCCCAGCCGATCCGGTTCTACCGGCCCGACTACCACGTCAAGACGCCGGAAATGCGCTCGCCCGAATACGTGCAGATGAGCACGGCGGCGGCGATCACGCTGGGTCTGGTGGCGGGGAAGATGCACCGCACTGCATGCACGCATTGCCTGAACCTGCTCGTCACCTATCCCGAAGGCTGCCGTGCCAACTGCGCCTACTGCGGTCTGGCGCGCCACCGCGAGGAGGCGCGCGACTACGCCGACCGCAACTTTATCCGCGTCGACTGGCCCACTGCGCGCTACGACGAGGTGATTCAGAGGGTGAAGGCGGGCGCCGATAGGGGGCAGTTCCAGCGCATGTGCATCTCGATGATCACCCACCCGAACTCGAATGCCGACACCTTCGTGCTGCTCGAAAAGTGGGTGAAAAACGTGCCTCAGATTCCGGTTTCGATACTGTCCAATCCGACCACGCTGGAAAAGGACGATCTGATCCGCATGCGCGACATGGGGGCCGACATTTTCACCGTCGCGCTCGATGCGGTGACGCCGGAGATTTTCGAGCGCACCCGCGGCAAGGGCGTGGACAGCCCGCACAAGTTCGAGCATTACTGGCGCGCGATCGAGTGGGCGGCGGAAGTGTATGGGCCGGAGAAATTCGGCGCGCACCTGATCTGCGGCATGGGCGAGACCGAGCGCGAGATCCTGGAAGTCGCGCAGAAAATCCGCGACCTGGGCGGGCACAATCACATGTTCGCGTTCTTTCCCGAGCGCGGCTCGCTGATGGAAGAGTGGCCGCCGGTCGACCGCGGGCAGTGGCGCCGCGTGCAGCTTGCGCGCTACATCATCGACTACGCCGGCGGCAATTTTCGCGACATGCTGTTCGATGAGCAGGGACGGGTGATCGACTTCGGCATCGCGGAAGACAAGCTCGAAGCGCTGATCAATGCCGGCACGCCGTTCCGGACCTCGGGCTGTCCCGGCAAGGACGACGACGTGTCGGCCTGCAACCGGCCCTATGGCGATTCCAGCCCGACCGATATTCTGTCGTTCCCGTTCGCGCTCAAGCGCCGCGACGTTGCCAAAGTCAGACGGCAGATGATGGGCGAGAACGTGAAGGCCGGTTTGTAGCACGCCAGTGATTTAATAATACATTGATTATATTGAGTTATTTTGTCTTCATCGGACAGGAAGATAAGTATATTTCAATATGCTTAAATTAGAGCTATACTGCAAAAAATCTAAGAGAGCCGGTGATCTGGCGTTGTTATTTCTCCGGGAACATCGCCGTTGATTGACGACGCCATCGCGTGAGACGGGTGGTGCTTTTGCCCTCAAACCCCAAGCAGGAGGAGGTCTTATGACAGAGATGTTCGAGATCCACCGTATCGACGAGATCATCGAAAAGCGGCTCGACCAGTTGCTGCCGAAGAAACTGGAAGAGCTCGCAGCCAACAAGACGCCGTCGATGACCATCATCGCCACCAAAGGCACGCTGGACTGGGCCTATCCTCCCTTCATCCTTGCTTCCACCGCCGCCGCTCTGGGCTGGAACGTGTCCGTGTTTTTCACCTTCTACGGACTCAACCTGCTGAAGAAAAACCTCGATGCGCATGTCAGCCCGCTCGGCAACCCGGCGATGCCGATGAAAATGCCGTTCGGGCCGAAGTGGTTCCGCGGCATCAACTGGAATATTCCCAACCTGGTGCAGGCGGGCATTCCTGGATTCGAGTCGATTGCGACCGGGTTGATGAAGAAAACGATCAAGAATGCGGGTGTTGCGGACATAACGGAGTTGAGGCAACTCACCATTGAAGCCGGCGCCCATCTCATCGCGTGCCAGATGACGGTGGATCTGTTCGGCTACAGCAAGGAAGACTTTATTCCGGAAGTGCAGGAGTACTGCGGCGCGGCGAGCTTCCTGCCTACCGCCAAGGATGCCGACGTCAGTCTGTTCATATAAAACGATAAATTTATTTCCACGCAAAGGAGAGGGGATCCATGAAGGCAAAACTAATTTCCATCTGTACAGTAGCTGCAGTGTTCGCCGCACCGTCGGCGTTTGCGACCAACGGCTACTTTGCACACGGCTACGGCATGAAAGCCAAGGGCATGGCGGTAGCGTCCACCGCGACCGCTGAGGACACATTCGGCGGCGCGGTCAATCCCGCCAAGATGGTCTGGGTCGGCAATCGCATCGACTTCGGCGCCGACGTGTTCAGCCCGCGGCGCAGCGCAGCACGGACTGGCAGTGCTGCGGGGATCAATGGCTCGGCAGACAGCGACAGCAATTATTTCATTATTCCGGAATTCGGATACAATAAAATGATCGACCCCAACCTGTCGCTGGGCGTCACGGTCTACGGCAACGGCGGCATGAACACCGATTATCCGGGCGGGCAAATCGGGGCGGCTACTGCTTGCGCTGGTTTCAATCCCGGCGGTGCGTCCTACAACTTGCTGTGCGGCAACGGCAGGCTTGGCGTCGACTTGGCGCAGTTGATCGTTGCCCCTACCGCGGCCTATAAAGTCACCCCCAACCATTCCCTCGGTATTTCGCCTTTGTTTGCTTACCAGAGGTTCAAGGCCGAGGGTCTCCAGGGATTCGCGGGCTTTACGCCGTCCGGTACCACGAACTTCCTGACCAACAAAGGCTATGACAGCTCCACGGGCTGGGGGGTGCGCATCGGCTGGATGGGCAAGCTTTCGGACAGCCTGACCTTGGGGGCTGCTTATTCCACCAAAATGAAAATGAGCAAGTTCGACAAATACAAGGAGCTGTTTGCCGACCAGGGGGCCTTCGACATTCCCGCGAACTACAACCTCGGTGTGGCGTTCAAGGCGACACCCAAAGTGACCGTCGCTTTTGATTATCAGCGGATCAATTACAGCGGAGTCAGCTCTGTGGCCAACCCCAGCACGAACTCCGCGGCGTTGGGGACTTCGGGCGGACGGGGCTTCGGCTGGTCTGATGTCAATGTGTTCAAGCTCGGTGTTCAGTATGAGTATTCGCAGAACCTGACATTGCGCGCCGGGTTCAACCATGGCGACAATCCGATCCAGGCGCGCGACGTGACGTTCAACATCATTGCTCCCGGCGTGGTGCAGGATCACCTCACGCTCGGCCTTACCCACAAGATGGGCACCGGCGGCGAGCTGACGTTGGCCTACATGCACGCATTCAGCAAATCGGTGACGGGATCGTCGCTATACAACTCATTTGGGGTGCCCGCGGGGACCGAGACCATCAAGATGTATCAGAACTCTTTCGGCATCGCCTACGGCTGGAAAATGTAGCCAGGCAGACATCGGGCCGGAAGGGAAAAGGGCTGTTACGCAGCCCTTTTCCTTTTCACGCGTCGCCCGGGTGATATCCTAGAAGTACGCAAGGCAAAGGAAAGCCGATAAATGAAGACCATCGCCGTGACCGACGTCGGCAAGCTCAAAAACGAGCTTAACAAATACAGGAAGGGCAAGAAGCTCGACATCCGCCTGTTCAACCAGGTGGCGCGGCTGGCGTGGCTGGGCAGGATCGTGCTGTGCCCGCTCGATCCCGAAGACCCGGAGTGCAAGGCCTGGCTGCTCCATCTGCAGCCGCTGGAGGGCCTCGCGGCCGAGATCATCAAGGTCGACGAGGATTTGAACGGCATGCCGTTCGCCTCGCAAATCCACGTCCTCGACGCCGAGCAGGGCGAGCATCTGGCGGCGATTTTCCGCGAAGGCATGGCGCATCGCGCGCGCGAGCTTGAGGCGCTGGCCAAACGCGAGTTCTACTTCGAGCATTTCTTCAAGCCGGACGGGAAATCCTAGCCGCGGAGATGCTCGGATCGCATACCCCGTTTGTTGCGGTAACCTGGAGGGCATACGTGTTGAAGATATTTCCCTGTGGCTTATGCTTTTAAGCCCCGCACGCTTTATTGACGTCGGCCTGCTCGAACCCGCGCTGTTTCACGCGACGTACACCGGCATTGCCGATGTGCTGACACGCGATGATCCGCCGGTCGTGATGTGGGGAAGAAGCATGCCGCACATCTCGCTGGGGCAAAGTCAGGACCGTTATGCCGAACTCGCTGCGGAGATTGAAGTGCCGGTGATCACGCGGCCGCTGGGCGGCGGCGCGGTGTGGGTGGACGAATCACAGTATTGCTTCGTGCTGATCGCGCCGCTGAAGCATGCGCCGCCGCGGCCCGCCGACTGGTTCGGGTGGGGACTCGAACCCGCCTTGGCCACTTATCGGCGCTTCGGCTTGCCGGTCGAGCGCCGCGAGCAGGATCTGTGGCTTGCGGGCCGCAAGATTGCCGGCAGCGGCGCGGCGACCATAGCGCGCTGCGCGGTGTTCGCGAGCAGCTTTCTGCTGCGCTTTCCGGCCGAGCGCTTTGCGCGTTGTATTGCCAGCCCCCTTCGACCAGGCTCGGGGCAGGCTTCAAGCGGATTCCGTGAATGGCTGATCGCGGCGCTCAAGCAGGCAATGACCGACTGGGAGATCCACCAACCCCCTCCGCAAGATGACGATCTGCGAAGCGCATTTCGCGGCGCGGTGGAAAAAACCTTAGCCTGGCGACTCGATGATGCAACGCTGAATGGCGCGGAACTCGCGGCACGGGAGGAAGCGCTGGCCGAAACGGCCGCGCTTGACGCGTCGTCAGGGCGGCGCCTGGTTCCGCATGGCATCAAACTAAATGCTGCCACCATCCTCACGGAAACACGAAACCGGGATAAGGTCGAGCGCATGCTTACCGTCGACGGTGCCGTGATCCGGCGTGAGCTGGCCGCAACATGACCATTCCTACGGTTGAATCGCGACTGAAGCGCCGCTTCATTGTGATGAGCGGTGATGACAGGCTGGTCGCGCAGTTGCACGATGAGTTGCCCGCGGGATGGGAAATGAGGACAAGCCTGAGCCTCGATGAACTGGGCGGCTTCCAGGACATCCTGCAGTACCGTTTCATCCTGCTCGATCTCGACGAGGGCGGGGCCTTCGACCCGCTCGACGTCATCCGCCAGGTCCGGATGGAATTGATGCTCAACGTCGCGATTATCTGCTTCGGCGGCGCGCCCGACGTACGCGACGAAGCAAGGCTGGCGCGCGCCGACCGCTTCTTCGAGCGCGCCGAGATCGTCGACAAGATGAAGGTATTCTGCGGGCAGTATGGCTGGGGTGGCGAGTAAAGCTAGTCTCGGAAGTCGGAAAACCAGTTAACCGCAGATGGACGCCGATAAACGCTGATTACTTTGCCGAGACCGCGGACGGAGCGCAGATGCCGGCTACGGAGCTTTGTTTCCTCAGGAGCTGCGGATGCGCGCTCTCGCTGAGCAGGAGATGCGCGGAGACTATCTTGCTGCGCATGGCCGGGTTGCCGTACGAGTGCCCGCGCGGGGCGAACCACATGAGAGCGCCGAAGGGCAAGCTTCCCTATATCGAGGATAACGGCAGGCTCATCGCCGATTCGACATTCGTCATCGATTACCTGAATTCGCCAATGCGCTGTGGGCGCCGGTCGAGGTAATCCCAACCTGGAAGCCTATTGCCAGCGCATGAGGGCGCGTTATTACGCCTAGGGGCCAGCTTGCTCGGGAATGATGCCGAGTCTGAGGTAAATCGGCCGGATGTGCCGTCTCAGGAGCGGTAGTTTTCGCCACAGCATGTAGGCGCCGATTATGGTACACACGCCGCCCAGCGCGAGTGTGTGCGTGGCGCCGACCCAGGAAGCAAGCGCCCCGGCGGCGAGACTGCCGACCGGCTGCATGCCGAGGAAAGCCATGACGAAGAAGCTCATGACGCGACCGCGCTTATCGTCGTCGACGATGGTTTGCAGGATCTGGCTGGTCGAATTTGCCATTACGATGATGCCGAAGCCGGTCACCGTGATCAGGAAAAGGGAGAGCGGCAGCCGCCGCGAATAAGCGAACCCGATGATGGCCGCGCCCGCGAGCGCCGCGGCGAACGCCACCCAGCGTGCGAGCCCCCGCACGTCACGCCGCGATGCAAGGTAGATCATACCGACAATGCCGCCAAGGCCTGCCCCGCTGATCAGGAAGCCCAGCGTGTGTGCACCGCCGGTGAATACCTCCGCCGCGAAGATCGGCATCAGCGTCAGGTAGGGCGTCACCATGAAGCTCGTGAGCGCTATCAGAGGCAGCAGCAGCCGGACCGGCACCAGGTCCCAAGCGTAAGTCACACCCTCCTTGAAACTCGCCCAGATGCGGGCTTTTGTCGGCGACCCGGCGTAGGGAACGACGGCCATCATCGCGAGGCTCGCGATGACTGCAAGCTTGGACACGCCGTTCACCAGGAAGCAGAACGCCTCGCTCGACACCGTGAGCAATATGCCGGCAATGGTGGGTCCGATCATGCGGCCGCCGTTCTGCATGGCGGCGTTGAATGCAATGGCACTTGGCAAGTCCTGCTTGGACGGCACCATTTCCGAGGTAAAGGACTGCCGGACTGGCGTGTCGAACGCCATCACGATGCCGAGCAGGGTGGCCATCACGATGACATGCCACACTTCGACCAGGCCGGCGTAAGTCAGGCCCGCGAGCGCAAAGCCCTGGAGCATGGCCAGGCCCTGGGTCACGATCAGCAGCCTGCGGCGGTCGAGGCGGTCGGCCCAGATGCCGCCGAAAGGCGCAAACAGCAGGATCGCGATTTGTCCGGCGAAACCGGTGACGCCCAGCAGCCATGCCGAACCGCTGAGGCGATAGACCAGCCAGCTCATCGCAATCTGCTGGGTCCAGCTGCCGATGACGGACAACGATTGCCCGAAGAAAAACAGCCGGTAGTTGCGGTGGCGGAATGCGCGCAGCGAGTGCTTCATGCCTCGCCGCCCTTAAACGCGGGAGCCAGGATTAACAGGAGCGGAATCCACGTATGTTGTTGTTTTTATTTTGATTTTTATCCTGTGAATCCCGTCCTGTTGGATCCGGTGCCGCCGAGCTTGGCAAGCTGTTCCCGCACCTGGTCCAGCGTCGACGAGAATTGGGCGAGCCGCTGCTTTTCCTGTGCCACGACCGGCGGCGGCGCGCGCTCCACGAAGCTCGGGTTGGCGAGCTTGGTTTGCGCCTTGCTGATTTCGTTCTCGAGGCGCGCCCGTTCCTTGCCGAGGCGCTCGCGTTCGGCGGCGATGTCGATTTCCACTTTGAGCATGAGCTTGAATTCGCCGACGATGGAAACCGGCGCATCGGCCGTGGGGAGTTCACTCACGATCACCACCTCGGTAAGCCGCGCCAGCGCGGCAAGATAGGGCGTGAACGTCGTCAGCTGCGCATGATCGCCCTGGATCAGCAGAGGCATTTTTTGCGCAGGCGAAATGTTCATCTCGCTCCTCAGCATGCGGCAGGCGGTGACGAGCTGCTTGAGGATGCCGACCTCGCGTTCCGCGGCTTCGTCGATGCGCTCGCGCTGCGGCGCCGGATAGGGCTGAAGCATGACGGAGGCCCCGCTCTTGCCTGCGAGCGGCGCGACTTTCTGCCACAACTCTTCCGTGATGAAGGGAATCACCGGGTGGGCGAGCCGCAGGATGGTTTCCAGCACGCGCACCAGCGTGCGGCGCGTTGCTCGCTGCTGCGCTTCGCCGCCGGTGCCGAGTTGCACTTTGGCAAGTTCGACGTCCCAGTCGCAGTACTCGTCCCATACGAGTTCATAAATGGTG
>JAIESJ010000062.1 GCA_019746155.1 Burkholderiales bacterium | reverse complement strand
GCACGCCGGAAATCAGCCTCGGCAAGTAGCGCTGCTTTTGTCTGACGTTGCCGTTGCGGCGGATCTGGTTCACGCACAGATTGGAGTGCGCGCCATAGGAAAGGCCGACGGCGGCCGATGCCCGGCTGATTTCTTCCATGGCAACGACATGGGCGACATACCCCATGTTGCTGCCGCCGAATTCTTCTTCCACGGTGATCCCGAGCAGCCCCAGGCCGCCCAGCTTGCGCCACAGGTCGTGCGGGAAATCGTTGGCGCGGTCGATGGCGGCTGCGCGCGGCGCAATCTCGCGCGCGGCGAAGCTCTGCACTGTCTCGCGCAGGATATCGAGGGTTTCGCCGAGGCCGAAGTCGAAAGTGGGGTATGGCCGCATCGGGCAGGCCTGTCTAATAGTCCAGCATAGTCATGGTAATACCGCACCCCGAGCCGTGACTGTCCTTTTGCGGACTCGGTCCCCTGGTCATATTCCCGTTTCTCGCTTCTCCGGTCATTCAGCGAGGCTTTATATTTGCGTTAACGTAAACGTAATAACCATTTTAGGTCGTGTTACAGCGCAGTAGACATTACGCAACTCTTTCTTTTTTCTCGTTATTTTTCCCGGCGAGCAGACGCCGGCACTGGTTGGCGAAAAAACGGATTTCATTGAGCATGACCTCGATATCCTCCCGCTGCTGTTCCAGGAAAGCGCGGCGCTTTTCGAGCTTGGCGAGGAATTCCTCGAGCTGCTTTTTCTCGTCCTTGGCCAGGTCGTAGAGCTCGAACAGCTCGCGGATATCGCTCAGGGAGAAGCCCAGCCGCTTGCCGCGCAGCGCCAGCTTAAGCCGCACCCGGTCACGATTGCTGAAAATCCGGTTCGTCCCCTCGCGCCTGGGGCTGATCAAGCCCTGCTCTTCGTAGTGGCGTATAGTGCGAGTGGTGACTTCGAATTCCTTGGCGAGATCGGAGATGGTGTAGGTCTGGGGCATTGTGCCATGCAGCATAAGTATGTAGAATCCGCGACTTGGCCTATCTTAGTATGGCGTTTACGTAAGCGTCAAGCTAATGCAATCTGCACCCAGCCCATCACATCGAAAAGCGGACCTGGAATGCCCGTTCACCGAAGCCCCGGAGGCGGGCTCGGTGAGGAAGGTGGCGCCCGGAATCTACTGGGTGCGCATGCCGCTGCCGTTCGCGCTTGAACACATCAATTTATGGTTGCTGGCCGATAGCGAAGGCTGGACCGTGGTCGATTGCGGTTATTCGACCAACGCCACGCGCGCCGCATGGGAACGGATTTTCGCGCAGCATCTCGGTGGCCGGCCTGTCACGCGGCTTATCGTCACCCATTGCCATCCCGACCACATCGGACTTTGCGGCTGGCTTTCCGAAAAATTCGGACTCACGCCGTGGCTTACCCAATCCGAATATCTGCTCGCGCATGCCTATTACCACCGTATCGGCGGCACCGAGCACGCCGCGCTGGTGGCGCTGAACGAGCGGCATGGACTGGCTCGCGACCGGCTGGCCGCGATCAATTGGCGCGAAGATCATTATCGCCACGGCGTGCAGACGCTGCCGGGCGCATTTCGTCGTATCAGGCACGGCGACGAGATCGCCATCGGCGGCAACAATTGGCGCGTGATCGTCGGCCACGGCCACTCGCCCGAGCACGCGGCGCTGCACTGTGAAAAGCTGGGCGTACTGATTTCCGGTGACATGCTGCTGCCGCGCATCAGCACCAACGTGAGCGTGTGGCCGATGGAGCCTGAGGGCGATCCGCTGGGCGAATTTCTGGCCTCGCTGGAACAATTCATGGCGCTCGATGCCGGCACGCTGGTATTGCCGTCGCACGGTCTGCCGTTTCGGGGCATGGCGAGCCGCATCGAAGAACTCAACTGCCACCACCGGGAGCGGCTCGACAGGCTGGTTGCGGTTTGTGAGCAACCCATGACTGCGGCAGAATTGCTGCCGCATCTGTTCAAACGGAAGTTTGACGATTACCAGTTGGTTTTTGCGATAGGCGAGGCCATTGCGCACCTCAATTACCTGATGCACCGCGGCGCGCTGCAGCGTACCGAAGACCGAGACGGCATTCACCGCTTCGTGCGCCGGGTCGCGGCAGCCAAAGCATAGGAAACGATTTGATGACAACAGCTAAGCAAACCGAGCGCCCGGCGTCCGACCCCGCCGAACTGGCGAAACTCTACGCCGACATCGCGCAAAAGAGCGGTCAGCTCGTGACCCGCTTTCTGGGGCACGGCGCGAGCGGCACGCCGCCCGCTTTCAACGACGAACTCGGCATCAGCCAGGCGTTCTTCGCGGCCTGGAGCAGGATGCTGGCCGATCCGTTCAAGCTTGCTGAAGCGCAAATGAGGTTATGGCAGGACTATACGACGCTATGGCAAAACTCCATGCTCAAGATGCTCGGCCAGGGAACCAGGCCTGTGGTCGAGCCGCCGCCTGGCGATCGCCGCTTCAAGCACGAGGACTGGCAGCGGAATTTTCTCTTCGACTATATCAAGCAGTCGTACCTGATTGCCTCCAAGCATTTGCATCAGACGCTCGGCAATGTCGAGGGCCTGGACGAGAAGACCTCGAAGAAAGTCGATTTCTACACACGCCAGTACATCGATGCCCTGTCGCCGTCCAACTTCCTGCTGACCAATCCCGAAGCGCTGCGCGAAACCGTCAGATCGGGCGGCCAGAACCTGGTCAAGGGGCTCGACAATCTGCTCGAGGACCTGACGCGAGGCGAAGGCGGCCAGCTGCGCATGAGAATGACGGATACCGAAGCGTTCCGCCTCGGTGAGAATATTGCAGTGACCAAAGGCAAGGTCGTCTACCAGAACGATCTGCTGCAGCTGATCCAGTACGAGCCGCTCACCAAGGAAGTCTACGAACGGCCGCTCCTGATCATTCCGCCGTGGATCAACAAGTACTATATCCTTGACCTGCGCGAGAACAATTCGTTCATCAGGTGGGCGGTCGAGCAGGGCCACACCGTGTTCGTGATCTCGTGGGTCAATCCCGACAAGCGCCTCGCGCACAAGGGCTTCGATGATTACCTGACCGAAGGCTCGCTTGCCGCGCTCGACGCGGTCGAGCAGGCGACGGGCCAGCGCGAGGTCAACGTCATCGGCTATTGTCTCGGCGGAACGCTGCTGGCCTGCACCCTGGCCTATCTCGCCGCCCAAAAAGAGCAGCGCATCCACAGCGCGACGTTTTTCGTCAGCATGATCGATTTCGAGCGGCCCGGGGAGCTCGAGGTGTTCATCGACGAGCAGCAGGTCGCGGCGCTGGAAAAAAAGATGAAAAAGCGCGGCTATCTCGAAGGCAGCGAAATGGCGACCACCTTCAACATGCTGCGCGCCAACGACCTGATCTGGTCGTTCGTGGTCAACAATTACCTGCTCGGCAAGGAGCCCCTCCCGTTCGATCTGCTCTACTGGAATTCCGATTCGACGCGCATGCCGGCGGCGATGCACAGCTTCTACCTGCGCAACATGTATCTCAGGAACCTGCTCAAAAAGCCCGGCGGCATCACGCTCGCCGGCGTGCCGATCGACGTCACGCAGATCAAGGTGCCGGCGTATTTCATCTCCACCATCGAAGACCACATCGCGCCGTGGAAGTCCACCTATGCCGGAGCAAAGCTGCTCAAGGGCCCGGTGCGTTTCGTGCTCGGCGGCTCGGGCCACATCGCCGGCATCATCAATCCGCCGGCGGCGAACAAGTACTGCTACTGGGTCAACGACAAGCCCGTCGACAGCGCCGACGAATGGCTGAAAAACGCCGAACGGCATCCGGGCTCGTGGTGGACCGACTGGGGGCGGTGGGCGGCGCGGCACGGCGGCGTAAAAGTCGCAGCGCGCATCCCCGGCCAGGGCAAGCTCAAGGTTATCGGGGATGCGCCCGGTTCGTATGTGAAGGTGCGCATCGACGCGAAAAAGCATTAAAGGTTTTTCGTACAGGAAAATGTCGGCAAGGGATTGCCGACCTACGGGTTATCGGAAAGCGGGGGTGGCGGATGCGGATCAAGGACGCCGCGTTTCTCGTAACGGGAGGAGGATCGGGCCTGGGTGCCGCAACGGTACGCAGGCTGGCTGCCATCGGCGCCTCCGTTGCGATTGTCGATGTTAATCGCGAGCAGGCAGCGCAGTTAGCCAAAGACATCGGCGCCAACGCGATCTTTGCCGCGGCCGACGTCACCGATGAAGCGCAGGTCGCCGCGGCAATAAGCGGGGTCTGCGGGAAATTCGGTGCGCTGCGCGGCGCGATCAATTGCGCAGGCATTGCGCCCGCCGAGCGTGTGCTCGGCAAGAACGGCCCGCACCGCCTCGAATCCTTCAGCCGCGCGATCGGGATCAATCTCGTCGGCACTTTCAACGTCGTCCGTCTCGCCGCCCAGGCGATGGAAAAAAATGCGCCCAATGCCGACGGCGAGCGCGGCGTCATCATCAATACCGCCTCGATCGCCGCTTTCGACGGCCAGATCGGCCAGGCGGCCTACAGCGCGTCGAAAGCGGGTGTCGTGGGCATGACGCTGCCGATTGCACGCGAGCTTGCGCGCTTCGGCATCCGCGTCATGGCCATCGCGCCGGGATTGTTCGAGACGCCGATGCTGGCGGGCTTTCCCGAAGAAGCGCGCGCCTCGCTCGGCGCGCAGGTGCCGTTCCCGCCGCGGCTGGGCAGACCCGACGAATATGCGATGCTGGTCGAGCACATTATCGTCAACCCGATGTTGAACGGCGAGGTGATCCGGCTGGATGGCGCGCTGCGCATGGCTTCCAAGTAAAAAACCCGGAACACGACGCGCGCAAAGGACACGAAGGAAAACCAAAAAGGCAATGAAACCGTTCATCCTTCAAGCATCCGTCAAGTACCTGTCGAGCGGGTATTGAAAAGAATCCTGACGGTCCAATTAAGGGCTTTGAAATGACTTTCCAGAACATTCTCCTCGAACAACCCGAAGTCGGCATTCATCTGCTGACGCTCAACCGGCCGAAAGCGCTCAATGCGTTGAACTCCCTGACGCTCGACGAATTGGCGCAGGCGGCCGCGCAGATTGCCGCGGACGAGGCGGCACGGGTGCTGCTGGTGACCGGCGCGGGCGACAAGGCCTTCGTCGCGGGCGCCGACATAGCCGAGATGCAGAATTACACCCCCGAGCAGGCGCGGGCGTTTTCGGAAAAGGGCATGCGCGTGATGCATGCGCTCGAAGCGCTACCGGTGCCGGTGATCGCGCTGGTCAACGGCTATGCGCTGGGCGGCGGCTGCGAGCTGGCGATGGCGTGCGACTGGATTCTCGCCTCGGACAATGCGGTGTTCGGCCAGCCGGAAGTGGCCCTCGGCATACCGCCCGGCTTCGGCGGCACGCAGCGCCTGACGCGGCGGGTCGGCCGTGCGATGGCGCTCGAACTGCTGACCACGGCGCGGCAGATCAAGGCCGACGAGGCGCTGCGCATCGGTCTCGCCAATCACGTTTATCCCACGGCGGAACTCAAAGTCAGGGGCCTGGAGATGGCGCGCACCATCGCCGCCAAGGGCCCTGTCGCAGTCAGCCTGGCCAAGCAGGCGGTGCAATGTGGTCAGAGCCTCGATCTTGCCAGTGCCTGTGAACTGGAAACGAATGTTTTTGCGCGCGCCTTCGCCACGCGGGACCAGAAAGAAGGCATGCGCGCTTTTCTCGAAAAACGCGCGGCGAAGTTCCTGGGCAAGTAATCCGGGGGAGCCACAGAACTCGATCAAAGTGCCGCACACGTAGCACTTCGCCTGCGCACCGCGCGCATGAGTTTGGCTAGGGTCGAGGTCAGAACGCGATGTTATAATGACCTGGTTGCGACGTTATGCGCCAAAAGTGCTGAAACGTCAATTAAACAAACCCCCAAAAGGTGTTGTCATGGATATGAGAGACATCCTTGCGGACGTCGATCCGCAGGAAACAAAAGAGTGGCTGGAAGCGCTGGAATCGGTGCTCGAACACGAGGGTCCGGACCGGGCGCACTTCCTGCTGGAAAAGCTGGTTGATAAAGCGCGCCATTCGGGCGCTTACATCCCTTACAACGCCAACACCGCGTACATGAACACCATTCCGGCGTCCCAGGAGGAGCGCTCGCCGGGAGACGCGGAACTCGAACACAAGATCCGCTCGCTGGTGCGCTGGAACGCCATGGCGATGGTGGTGCGCGCCAACAAGGAGTCTTCCGAGCTCGGCGGCCATATCGCGAGCTTCGCTTCCGCCGCCACGCTCTACGATGTCGGCTTCAACCATTTCTTCCGCGCGGCCAACGAAAACTTCGGCGGTGATCTCGTCTACATACAAGGGCACTCGGCGCCCGGGATTTACGCCCGGGCCTTCCTGGAAGGACGCATCACCGAAGAGCAGCTCGACAATTTCCGTCGCGAAGTCGACGGCAAGGGGCTGTCATCCTACCCCCATCCGTGGCTGATGCCGGAGTTCTGGCAGTTCCCCACGGTGTCGATGGGCCTCGGCCCCCTGATGGCGATTTACCAGGCGCGCTTCATGCGCTATCTCAAGGATCGCGGCATTATCGAATCCCAGGGCCGCAAAGTGTGGGCGTTCATGGGCGATGGCGAGATGGACGAGCCTGAGTCGCTCGGCGCGATCTCGCTCGCCGGCCGCGAGAAGCTCGACAACCTGATTTTCGTCATCAACTGCAACCTGCAACGGCTGGACGGCCCGGTGCGCGGCAACGGCAAGATCATCCAGGAACTCGAGGCCGACTTCCGCGGCGCCGGCTGGAACGTGATCAAGGTGATCTGGGGCTCGTACTGGGACCCGCTGTTCATGCGCGACAAGAGCGGCCTGCTGCTGAGACGCATGGAAGAATGCGTGGACGGCGATTACCAGACCTTCAAGTCCAAGGACGGCGCCTACGTGCGCAAGCACTTCTTCGGCAAGTATCCCGAGCTGCTGGAGATGGTTGCCAACATGTCGGATGACGATGTCTGGCGCCTCAACCGCGGCGGCCATGACCCGCACAAGATTTACGCCGCGTATGCGGCGGCGGTGAAGCACCAGGGCCAGCCCACGGTGATCCTGGCCAAGACCGTGAAGGGTTATGGCATGGGCGAGGCGGGCGAAGGCCAGAACATCACCCACCAGCAGAAGAAAATGGGCACCGCCTCGATCAAGGCTTTCCGCGACCGCTTCAACGTGCCCATCCCCGACGACAAACTCGATCAGGTGCCGTATTGCCGGCCGCCGGACGATGCGCCGGAGATGAAATACCTCAGGGAGAGGGTGAAGGCGATGGGCGGTTTGCTGCCGGCGCGCCGCCGCAAGGCGCCGCCGCTCGAAGTGCCGCCGCTGTCCGCGTTCGAAGCGCAGTTGAAGGGCAGCGAGGGCCGTGAAATTTCGACCACCATGGCTTTTGTACGCATCCTCAGCACCATCATCCGCGACAAGAAGATCGGCAAGCTCGTGGTGCCCATCGTGCCGGATGAATCGCGCACCTTCGGCATGGAAGGCATGTTCCGCCAGCTCGGCATCTATTCCCACGTCGGTCAGCTCTATACGCCGCAGGACGCCGACCAGTTGATGTTCTACAAGGAGGACAAGAAGGGGCAGGTCCTGGAAGAAGGGATCAACGAAGCCGGCGCGATGTCCTCATGGATCGCTGCCGCCACCTCCTACAGCAGCAACGGCGTGCCGATGATCCCGTTCTACATTTTCTATTCGATGTTCGGCTTCCAGCGCGTGGGCGACCTCGCCTGGGCGGCGGGCGACATGCGCGCGCGCGGCTTCCTGCTGGGCGGCACTGCGGGCCGCACCACGCTCAACGGCGAAGGTCTGCAGCATGAGGACGGCCACAGTCACATCCTGGCTTCAACCATCCCGAACTGCGTTTCGTACGACCCGACTTTTGGCTACGAACTGGCGGTGATCATCCAGGACGGAATGCGTCGCATGTACCAGGAGCAGGAAGACATCTATTACTACATCACCGTGATGAACGAGAACTACGCGCACCCGCCGATGCCCGAAGGCGTCGAGAAAGGCATCCTCAAGGGGATGTACTTGTTCAGCGAGGGCAAGAGCAGGAAGAACCAGCCCAAGGTGCAGCTGCTGGGCAGCGGCACCATCCTGCGCGAAGTGATCGCGGGGGCGGAACTGCTGCAAAAGGACTTCGGCGTCGAGGCCGATATCTGGAGCGTCACCAGCTTCAACGAGCTGCGGCGCGACGGACTGGACACGCAGCGCTGGAACATGCTGCACCCGGAAGCGGAGCCGAAGCCAAGTTACGTCGAACAGTGCCTCAAGGACCGCTCCGGTCCGGTGGTGGCGGCGACCGATTACATGAAGATTTTTGCCGACCAGATCCGCGCCTTCCTGCCGACACATAATTTTTTAGCGCTCGGCACCGACGGCTTCGGCCGCTCGGACACGCGCAAGCAATTGCGCAAGTTCTTCGAGGTCGATCGCCACTACGTCGCGGTCGCGGCCCTGAAAGCCCTCGCCGATCAGGAAGCGCTGCCGCGCAAGAAGGTGGCCGAAGCGATCAGCAGGTACGGCATCGATCCCGAGAAACCGAATCCGGCCACCGTGTAACCGCGTGAATGGCCAATGGTGAACCGTAAACCGTAACCGCCCCTAACCATTCACGATTTACCGAAATTCAAAATGGCAAATACGATCGAAGTAAAAGTCCCCGATATCGGCGATTTCAAGGACATACCGGTCATCGAAGTCCTGGTCAATCCCGGCGACAAGGTCAATGTCGAAGACTCGCTGCTCACGCTCGAGTCCGACAAGGCGACGATGGAAGTGCCGTCTCCCGCGGCCGGCGTGGTGAAGGAGCTGAAGGTCAAGGTCGGCGATAAGGTATCCGAAGGCACGCTGGTGCTGATACTCGAAGCGGCGGATGGTGCCGACAAGGCGGCGGCGCAAGCCGTAGGGCGGCAATCCGTTGCCGCCGCTTCCGCGCCCGCGGCGCCTGCCGCAGCGCAACCTGCTCCCGCTGCTGCGGCAGCCGCGCCAGCGCCGGTCAATGAAGCCGGATTCGGCAAAGCGCACGCGAGTCCCTCGGTGCGGCGCATCGCGCGCCAATTCGGCGTCGATCTCGCGCGCGTCAGGGGCACGGGGCCGAAGCAGCGCATCCTCAAGGAGGACGTGCAGGCTTACGTCAAGACGGAGCTTGCACGCCCGCGCGGCGCGGAAGGCGGCGGCCCCGGCTTTAACCTGCCGCCGCTGCCGCAGGTCGATTTCGCCAGGTTCGGCCCGGTTGAAACCAAACCGCTGTCGCGCATCAAAAAACTCTCCGGCGCCAATCTGCACCGCAACTGGGTCAGCATCCCGCATGTCACGCAGCACGATGAAGCCGACATCACCGAGCTCGAGGCGTTCCGCAAGTCGCAGGCCGAGGAAGCCAGGAAAAGCGGCCTGAAGATCACCATGGTGGGCTTTCTGATGAAGGCCGCGGTGGTGGCGCTCAAGCAGCACCCCGAATTCAACGCGTCGCTGTCTCCGGACGGCGAGAGTCTGGTCGTCAAGCGGTACTATCACATCGGCGTCGCGGTCGACACGCCCAGCGGGCTGGTGGTGCCGGTGATCCGCGACGTGGACAAGAAGGGCCTGCTGGAGCTGGCGAAGGAGCTGGGCGAGACCAGCGCGCGCATGCGCGCCGGCAGGATTTCCCCGGCCGACTTGCAGGGCGGGTGTTTTTCGATTTCCAGCCTGGGCGGCCTCGGCGGCACCCTGTTCACGCCCATCATCAATGCGCCCGAGGTGGCGATCCTTGGCATCGGCAAGGCGGCGATGAAGCCCAAGTGGAACGGCAAGGAATTCGCACCGCGGCTGATGCTGCCGCTGTCGCTGTCCTACGATCACCGGGTGATCGACGGCGCTCAGGGTGCGCGCTTCATCTCGTTCCTGAGTGCGGTGCTGTCCGACATCCGCCGTCTCGTACTGTAACTTCTGAAGCTTTACCGCAGGGGACGCAGAAGACGCAGAGGTATATTATTCGAGGAGCGACAAGCAACAGGCTTAAGCTTCCAGACGGACATCAGCGCTTGCCAATGATCGGCTCTCCTACTGATTTTCCTCCGCCTCCCCGGCGGGTCCGGTTCTTTGCCTTCGGGTGATCCACGCGCGTGAATAGCTCCGCCCCCATCGGCATCCTCGGCGGCACCTTCGATCCAATCCATTTCGGGCATCTGCGGCTTGCCCAGGAAATCGGGCAGGCGCTGAAGCTCGAGGAAGTGCGCTTCATTCCGAGCGGCACGCCGCCGCACCGCGGTTCGCCCGCGGGGTCTGCAGCCGACCGTCTCGCCATGGTGAGGATTGCTACGGGGGGCAATCCACTGTTTACCGTGGATGACCGCGAGCTCAGACGCGCCGGTCCGGGTTATATGGTGGATACGCTTGCCGAACTGCGCCGGGAATTCGGCGCTACGCGTCCGATGTGCCTTTTGCTTGGCGCCGACGCCTTCCTCGATCTGGCGACGTGGAGCCGGTGGCACGAGCTGTTCACCCTCGCGCACATCGTCGTCGCACACCGCCCCGGGTTCCCGATCGATACCTGGCATACGCATATGCCGCAACCGCTGGCAAAGGAGTACTCGGCGCGGCTCATGCAGCAGCCGCTCGCGGTGCATCTTGCGCCCTGCGGCGGCGTTGCCGTGACGCCGGTCACGGCGCTCGATATATCGGCCACCAGGATTCGTGACGCAGTTCACGGTGGCAAGAGCCCGCGTTATTTGCTCCCGGACTCCGTTCTCGATTATATTCAATCAAATAAGCTTTATTCTGGAGTTCAATGAGAGTCGATAAACTGGTGAAAGCCGCGGTGGCCGCGCTCGAAGACATCAAGGCGCACGACATCGTGGTGCTTGATGTCAGGAAAATGACTTCGTTGTTTGACCACATCATTATCGCGAGCGGCGACTCCTCCCGCCAGACCAAGGCGCTTTCCAATAATGTTCAGGAAAAGCTTAAGGCGCTCGGCGCAAAAGTCTACGGTGTCGAAGGCGAACAGGTCGGTGAATGGGTATTGGTCGATCTGGGCTCGGTGGTCGTGCATATCATGCAGCCCACAATCCGCCAGTATTACAACCTCGAGGAGCTTTGGGCGCCGCCCGCGCGCTCGACGCGGCGCCGCGCCGCCCGCGCGACCGCTCCCTGAACGCCCCTTCCCGATGAAATTCCATGTCGTCGCGGTTGGCCATCGCATGCCGACGTGGATCAGCGCCGGATTCGAGGAATATGCACGGCGCATGCCGCGCGATGCAAGGCTTGTACTGACAGAGATAAAACCCGAAGGCCGGAGCGGCGGCACCATGAGTGCGCACGCCGTCGAGCGCATGTTACGGGCCGAGCACAAACGCATACTTGCCGCGCTTCCCGCGGGCTGTTACAAGGTGGTGCTCGACGAGCGCGGCAAAAGCTTTTCCACCCGCCGGCTGGCCGAGCACATCGCGCGCTGGCGCGAGGCCGGGCGCGATATCGCCTTCATCATCGGCGGCGCCGACGGAACCTCGGAAGCGCTCAAGCGGGAAGCGGACATGCTGTGGTCATTATCGTCGTTGACGCTGCCGCACGCCCTGGTTCGCGTGGTGCTTGCCGAGCAGCTTTACAGGGCAATATCGATTATGAATAATCATCCGTACCACAGGGAGTAGGGAACAGGACAAACCCGGGGTCTGACAAATACACACCCGCTCCGGCGCTTATCCTCATCCCCTGGACCTCATGCCCTGAACATAACGATGGCCGAAAAACGCATCTACCTGGCTTCGCGCAGCCCGCGCCGCCGCGAGCTTCTGAAGCAGATCGGGGTGAATTTCGAGCTGCTGCTGCTGCGCGAGGATCCAAGGCACGGCGGCGACGTCGATGAAACGCCATTGCCGGACGAGCTGCCGGATGCTTATGCGTTGCGCATCGCCAGCACCAAGGCGACCGTCGCCGCGCGCTACGTCACGCAGCGCGGCCTGCCGCAGAATCCGGTGCTGGCCGCGGACACCACGGTGGTGCTCGACGGCCGGATTCTCGGCAAGCCCGCAAACGCGGGATCTGCGATACAGATGCTGCAGGCGCTGTCGGGGCGCGAGCACAGGGTGATCACCGCTGTCGCGATGGCGAGAAAAGAGCGGATCGAAACGCGGATCTCGGTCTCCACCGTGCAATTCCGTAAGCTCTCCGAGATTGAAATCCGCCACTATGTCGCAGGCGGCGAGCCGCTCGACAAGGCCGGCGCCTATGCCATCCAGGGACGCGCGGCCGCATTCATCACCCGCATCGAAGGCAGCTATTCGGGTATCATGGGTTTGCCGCTGGCCGAAACGGCGGAGCTGCTGCACAAGTTCGACATCGAAGTGCTGTAACGGGCGCAATGCGCGTCAGATGGCCGAAGAAATCCTCATCAACGTCACACCGCAGGAGATGCGCGTCGCCGTAATCGAGCACGGCGTCGCGCAGGAACTGCACATCGAGCGCATTTCGGCGCGCGGGCTGGTCGGCAACGTCTACATGGGACGGGTGATCCGCGTGCTGCCGGGCATGCAGTCCGCCTTTGTCGATGTCGGCGGCGAGCGTGCGGCGTTCCTGCACGTCGCCGACATCTGGAGCGACCGCAACAACGGCGAGTCCGGCGTGCCGATCGAAAGGCTGCTCGCCGAGGGTCAGAACCTGATGGTGCAGGTGATAAAAGACCCGATCGGCACCAAGGGGGCGCGGCTTTCCACCCAGATCAGCATCGCCGGCCGCTTCCTGGTCTATCTGCCGCAGGAGTCACACATCGGTATCTCGCAGCGTATCGAGGACGAAGAGGAGCGGCAGCACCTGCGCGAGAAGCTGCGGCAGTTGCTGCCGCCCGAGGAGAAGGGCGGCTTCATCATCCGCACCATGGCGGAGACCGCGTCCGACCGCGAGCTTGCCCTCGACATCGAATATCTGAGAAAGCTGTGGCACGGCATCCTGGAGAAGGCGCAGGCCGCCGCGCCGCTGACGCTGCTTTATCAGGATCTCAACCTGAGCCTGCGGGTATTGCGCGATTTCGTGCACGACGAAACGATGCGCATCCTGGTCGATTCGCGCGAGACTTTTCAGAGCATGCAGCATTTCGCACGGGAGTTCACGCTGGCCGGGGCGGAGCGCATCGAGCATTACCAGGGCGAGCGTCCGTTGTTCGACCTTTACGGCGTCGAGGACGAAATCGAGAAAGCGCTGGCGCGCCGCGTCGATCTCAAGTCCGGCGGCTATCTCATCATCGACCAGACCGAAGCGCTGACCACCATCGATGTCAACACCGGCGGCTTTGTCGGCGGCCGCAGCTTCGACGAGACCATCTTCAAGACCAACCTGGAAGCGGCGCAGGTGATCGCGCGCCAGCTGCGGTTGAGGAACCTCGGCGGCATCATCATCATCGACTTCATCGACATGGACACCGAGGAGCACAAGAACGCCGTGTTGAACGAGTTCAGAAAGGCGCTGGCGCGCGACCGCACCCGCATGACGATCAACGGTTTCACGCAGCTCGGGTTGGTCGAGATGACACGCAAGCGCACGCGCGAGTCGCTTGCCCATGTGCTGTGCGAACCATGCCCGGTGTGTCAGGGCCGCGGCGAGCTCAAGACGGCACAGACCGTCTGCTATCAGATCCTGCGGGAACTCTTGCGCGAGGCGCGCCAGTTCAATGCGCGCGAGTTCCGCATCCTCGCCTCGCAGCAGGTGATCGACGTGTTTCTCGATGAGGAATCGCAGAGCCTGGCGCTGCTCTCCGACTTCATCGGCAAGCCGGTGTCGCTGCAGGTCGAAAGCGTCTACAACCAGGAGCAGTTCGACATCGTGTTAATGTAATAACGCGACGCGGGCTGGTGGTGCGGCATGCGCTCGGTTGGTCACAATTAACTCATTGTTTTTAAATAATTTTTAGATGAGCCGATCCAGGGCGGCGGCGCCGGAACGCGAAACAACGCTGCTGCTGCGCCAGTTCGCCGAGCAGGCGTTCGCGCGCGCCGCCGGGGCGCCGCTGGTTGCCGGCAACAGTGTGCGCATCCTCAGGAATGCCACAGAGAATTATCCGGCCTGGCTGACCGCCATCCGCGCGGCGCGACACAAGATTTATTTCGAGAATTACATCATCGCCGACGACGCGGTGGGGCGCGAATTTGCCGCCGCGATGGCCGAGCGCGCGCGGGCCGGCGTGCGCGTGAGAGTGCTCTACGACTGGCTGGGCGCGTTGGGCGCCGCGTCGCGGCGGGTGCTGCAGCCGGTCGCCGATGCCGGCGGCGAAGTCCGGTGTTTCAATCCGCTGCGCCTCGACAGTCCCTTCGGCTGGTTGTCGCGCGACCACCGCAAGATGGTGGCGGTGGACGGGCGGGTCGGCTTCGTCACCGGTTTGTGTGTCAGCCGCAAGTGGGCCGGCGACCCGGCACGGGGCGTGGAGCCGTGGCGCGATACGGGCCTCGAAGTGCGCGGGCCGGCGATCGCCGACATCGAGCGCGCGTTTGCCGAGGTGTGGGCGGCAACAGGAACGCCGATTCCCTGCGAAGAGCTGACCGATGCCGCCACGATCCCCGCCGCGGGTGAGGTGCTGCTGCGGGTGCTGGCGACCATGCCCAATATTGCGGCGCTGTACCGGCTCGATCAACTCATTGCCGCGATGGCGCGAAAGACACTGTGGCTGACCGATGCCTACTTCGTGGGTGTCGCGCCGTATGTGCAGGCGCTGCGCGCCGCGGCCCTCGATGGCGTGGACGTGAGGCTGCTGGTGCCGGGCGCAAGCGACCTTCCGGTGATTTCCCCATTGTCGCGTTCCGGCTACCGGCCGCTGCTCGAAGCCGGCATCCGCGTGTTCGAATGGAACGGCCCCATGCTGCACTCGAAGACCGCGGTGGCCGACTGCCGCTGGGCGAGAGTGGGATCGAGCAATCTCAACATCGCGAGCTGGATGAGCAACTATGAGCTTGACGTGGCGGTAGAGGATCCGGGATTCGCCGAGGCGATGCAGAACATGTATGAGGAGGACCTCGCCAACGCCACCGAAATCGTGCTGTCCGCGCGCAACCG
>JAIESJ010000043.1 GCA_019746155.1 Burkholderiales bacterium | reverse complement strand
CATGAGGAAAGCGCGGCGCAGGTTCTGCGTCCACACGCCGGCGGCGAGACCGAACACCACGTCGTTGCCGATGGCGATGGCATCTTCCTCGTCCTGGAACGGAATCACCGACAGCACCGGGCCGAACACTTCTTCCTGCGCGATGCGCATGCTGTTCTTCACGCCGGTGAAAATCGTCGGCTCGACGAACCAGCCGTCGCCGCACTCGGGGCGCGCGGCTTGGGCGCCGCCGAGCACCGGCTTCGCCCCCTCGGATTTCGCTATGTCTATGTATTTCAATATTTTTTCGAACTGGGGGCGATTGGTGACCGGACCCACCTGGGTGTCGAGGCTCATGGGATTGCCCATTTTCGCGGTTCTGGCGAAGGCCACGAGTTTCTCGACGAACTCGTCGTGAATGCTTTGCTGCACCAGCAGCCGCGAGCCGGCGATGCAGGTCTGTCCGGTGGCGGCGAAAATGCCGGAGATCACGCCCTTCACCGCGTTGTCGATGTGCGCATCGTCGAACACGATGTTGGGCGACTTGCCGCCCAGTTCCATGCTGACGCGCTTCAAACCGCGCGCCGCCGCCTCGTAGATTTTCTGGCCGGTCGCATCCGAGCCGGTGAAGGCGACCTTGGCGACCAGCGGATGCTCGATGAGCGGCGTGCCGACTTCCGCACCGAATCCCGTGACGACGTTGACCACACCCGGCGGAAAACCCGCCTGCTCGACGAGTTTCATGAATTCCAGCGCCGAGGTCGAAGTGTATTCCGAAGGCTTGACGACCACGGTGTTGCCCGCGGCGAGCGCCGGCGCGAGCTTCCACGCCAGCAGCAGCAGCGGCGAATTCCAGGGAATGATCGCGGCGATGACGCCCAGCGGTTCATGGCGCGTGTAATTGAACGTGTCGGGTTTGTCGATCGGGATGACGTGGCCTTCGATCTTGTCGGCGAGCCCGCCGTAGTAGTAATACCACTGCGCCATGTAGGCGGTCTGCGCGCTCATCTCGGCATAGAGCTTGCCGTTGTCGCGCACTTCGATTTCCGCGAGATACTTCGATTTCTCCGCGATGAGGTCACCGAGCTTGCGCAGCAGCGCGCCGCGCTTTGAGGCGTTGAGCTTCGGCCATTCGCCTGAAACAAATGCCTTGTGCGCAGCCCGTACCGCGCGGTCCACGTCCGCACTGTTCCCCCGCGGGATCTGCGCCCACGGCTTGCCGGTATAGGGATTGTCGCTTTCGAAATGGTCGCCGGAGGCGGCTGCGACCCACTGGCCGTCGATGTACATCTGATAACGCGTCAGTTTTTGCGATGCGGTGTCCATGTTTTTTCCTTGCAGGGGTTGGCTATTCAGTGATTATCCGGTTCCGGATATTTCTGGGAAGCGTACCAAGTCGCTCGAAATAATAAAATGATCTTAAGAAATAGATTTATATTCTTTGTAATTATAAATAGCTTCTATTACCATGCACTGCAACAACTTTCATGGGTGTTCAGTCAATGGATTGGGCGTTCATCGCGGCAGGCTTTGCTGTCGGCTTAATGGTCGGCATGACCGCAATCGGAGCGGGCACCCTGATGACGGCAGTGCTGGCACTGGCCGGTGTGCCTTCCCCCGTGATGGTGGGCACCAATCTGGCCCACGCCGCCATTATCAAGGTTAAGGGCGGCTGGGTCCATGCCGTGAAGCGCTCGGTGGCATGGCGCATCGCGCTTCTGCTGGCGCTGGGCAGCGTGCCCGCGGCTGCGGTTATGGTTTGCAGCCTCAGGCTGTTGTCGGCCCGACCTGAAGTCCTGGCCCGCTTGATTACCTTGTCTCTCGGCACGGTGCTTCTCTTCACTGCAGTGGCAATGCTGTTCAGGCCGCGCGCGCTCCCGCGGGCGCGCCAAGAGAGCGCATCCCGTCTGACGGTGCGGCGGCGCGTGGCCGCCACGGTGGCGAGCGGCGCCGCCATAGGCGCGCTCGTCGCGATGACTTCGGTAGGTGCGGGAGCGTTGGTCGCGGTCGTGCTGTTTTATCTTTATCCGGACCTGCCGCCGGCACGCATTGTCGGCACCAACATCGTCCACGCCGTGCCGCTCGCGACGGTAGCGGGGCTGGGGCATGCCTCATTGGGCGCCGTGGATTACGCGCTTCTGGGAAACCTGCTGCTCGGCTCACTGCCCGGTATCGCAGCGGGAAGTCTCATCGCCCACCGTGTGCCGGAAGGCGTGCTGCGCCCGGTCATTGCCGCAACGCTGGCTGTGGCGGGCGGGAAGCTCGTTTTTTGAATATCGGAGTCTGGGAGGGGACAGCAATATGAGTCTTGAGAACAAAGTAGAACATGCCCTGGCGGTGCTGGAGAAAGTGGCGGAAAAATACGCGCCCGCGGCGTTCGCCAACAGCCTGGGCGCCGAGGACATGGTGCTCACCGATCTCATCGCCGGGCGTTTCCCGGGCATCGAGATTTTTACTCTCGACACCGGCAGGCTCCACGAAGAGACCTACGCGCTGATGCGGCGGATTGCAGACCGCTACGGCGTGCGGCTGCGCATTTATTGCCCCGATACGCAGGCAGTGGAGGCCTATGTCAACAGTTTCGGCCCCAACGCTTTCTACGAGAGCGTGGAAATGAGGAAGCGCTGCTGCCAACTGCGCAAGGTCGAGCCTCTGCGGCGCGCGCTGGCCGGAAAAAAGGCCTGGATCACGGGGCTGCGCCGGGAGCAGGCGCCCACGCGCAGTGACCTCGGCGTGTCCGGTTTCGATCAGGAGAACGGGCTTCACAAGTTCAATCCCCTGTTTGACTGGACGACTTCCGAGGTATGGGCGTATTTGCGGAACCGCAATATTCCCTACAACGCACTTCACGACCGCGGCTTTCCCAGCATAGGCTGCGCGCCCTGCACCCGGGCGGTGACGCCGGGCGAGGATATCCGGGCGGGGCGCTGGTGGTGGGAGAATCCCGCATCGAAGGAATACGGCCTGCATTGCGGCGGCGCGAATAAATCCGGGGCAGGGAGCGAGGCGCAACGTCCCGCGACCGAGCAGGATGCTGCGCTCGCCGTGGAATGACAAATCAAAACACGGCGCAGATCATGGACACGGTGCGGGTTTTCGGAGCGACACGGCTTGTTTCACCGGCTTCCGGCTGTGCGCCAAGAGGCGACAGCGGACGGAAAGTCCACACGCTCACCCATCTGGAGGTACTGGAGAGCGAAGCCATCCATATTCTGCGCGAAGTGGCCGCCGAGTGCCGCGATCCGGCGCTGCTTTTTTCCGGCGGCAAGGATTCCATCGTGCTGCTGCGGCTCGCGGAGAAGGCTTTCCGGCCGGGACGGTTCCCGTTTCCGCTGTTGCATATCGATACCGGGCACAATTTTCCGGAGGTGATTGCTTTCCGTGATTACCGCGCGCAGCAGCTGGGCGAGCGGCTGATCGTGCGCTCGGTGGAGGAGTCCATCCGCCGGGGCCAGGCGGTGGTGAGACCGGGCGAGAGCCGCAACGCCGCCCAGTCGGTAACCTTGCTCGACGCCATCGCCGAGTTCGGCTTCGACGCCTGCATCGGCGGCGCGCGCCGCGACGAGGAAAAGGCGCGGGCCAAGGAGCGCATTTTCTCGTTCCGGGACGAGTTCGGGCAATGGGATCCCCGGAACCAGCGGCCGGAACTGTGGAGCCTTTACAACACGCAGGTGCGGCCGGGAGAGAACATACGGGTGTTCCCCCTCAGCAACTGGACCGAACTCGACGTCTGGCAATACATCGCCCGGGAGGATCTGGAAGTGCCCAGCATTTATTTTGCGCACCGGAGGGAAGTCATCCGCCGCAACGGCGCACTGGTGCCGGTGTCGCATCTGGTCGGGCCGCGGGACGGGGAGAAGGTGGAGACGGCGAGCGTGCGCTTCCGTACGGTGGGAGACATGACCTGCACCTGCCCCGTGGCCTCCACCGCAACCACGGTGAGCGACATCATCGTGGAAACGGCCGTGAGTCGCATCACCGAGCGGGGCGCGACGCGCATCGATGATCAGACGTCCGATGCGTCCATGGAGCTGAGGAAAAGAGCGGGCTATTTCTAGTGGCGCCCGCCCTGGGGCACAGCACAGGCGGCAAGGAAAGAACCGGGCCTGAGTTTTTCGGCATCGCGGGCGTTGCGCATATCCCGAGGTCATGAATGTCTACCATTGAAAGAATGGATTTTGCACACGGCGAACTGCTGCGGTTCATTACCTGCGGCAGCGTGGACGACGGCAAGAGCACCCTCATCGGGCGGCTGCTGCACGATTCGAAATCGGTGTTCGAGGACCAGCTATCGGCCGTGGCGCGGGCGACCGAGCGCCGTGGCCTGCCGGGAATAGACCTGTCGCTGCTTACCGACGGGCTGCAGGCGGAGCGCGAGCAGGGCATTACCATCGATGTCGCCTACCGCTATTTCGCGACGCCGCGGCGCAAGTTCATCATCGCCGACACGCCGGGCCACGAGCAGTATACGCGCAACATGGTGACGGGGGCTTCCACGGCCAGCCTGGCGGTGATTCTCATCGACGCCCGCAAGGGGATGCTGATCCAATCCCGTCGCCATGCTTACATCGCGTCGCTGCTCGGCATCCCGCATCTGGTCGTCGCCGTGAATAAGATGGACCTGGTGGCCTACTCGAAGGACGTTTTTGATGAAATCCGGGATGCGTTCTCGGAGTTCGCCGCCAGACTCGGGCTGCGGGACGTCACCTATATTCCCATTTCAGCGCTCCAAGGTGACATGGTGGTGGAGCGCGGCGCAAACCTGCCCTGGTATGGTGGCCCCACTTTGCTGTCCACGCTGGAAACCATAGCGGTGGATCACGATATCCATCTTGGGGATTTCCGGTTCCCGGTGCAATGGGTGATCCGCCCGGGGCCCGGGGATGCCCGCGATTTCCGGGGCTATGCGGGGCGCATCGAATCAGGCGCGGTCGCCGTGGGGGACGAGATCGCGGTGCTCCCTTCGGCGACCAGAACCCGCATAAAGCACATCGTTACGCATGACGGCAATCTGGAACAGGCGCGCGCACCGCAGTCGGTGACGCTGCGGCTGGCGGACGAGATTGACGCCTCCCGCGGCGATATGATCGTGAGCGCGCAGGCCGCGCCGCGCGTGGCGAAGGAGTTTGACGCGATACTGTGCTGGCTGGGCGAGCAACCGCTCGATCTGCGTCGCAATTATCTGCTGAAGCAGGGCACCAGGATCGCCAGGGCTACAGTGGCAGGCATACGCTACCGCGTGGATGTCAACACACTGGAGCTGCAGTCCGACGTGGTTGCGTTGACGATGAATGACGTGGGACAGGCAGGCATCAGGGTGCAGCAGCCGCTTGCGCTCGACAGCTATGCCCGCAACCGCGCCACGGGCAGCTTCATCATGATCGACGAAGCCACCCATAATACGGTGGGTGCCGGAATGGTGCTCTGAACAGCAGGTCGGCCTTAATCGAAGGCCTTGCGGCCCAGCAGCGCCTCGCGGAAACGGTGCCTGATCACGGTGCCGTCGCGCGGCGGCAGCGTCATCGGCACCGGATGGGTCGTGACCTTGATTGCCGCAAATACCGGGCCTGGCGCGCGATGGAACTGCGGGATCCAGATCTTGAGCTGCTGCGCGGAGTCAATGGTCGTCGCCGCGGCAAAACCCGCCGCCTGCGCCATACCCGCGAGATCGACGCCGCGGCCGGTGTGCGCGGGCTGCATGCCGGTTTCGCCGTAGTGCTGGTTGTCGAGTACGATGATGGAAAGGTTCTTCGGCTTCTCTACCGCGATGGTGGCGAGGCTGCCCAGGCCCATCAGCATTTCGCCGTCGCCGGTGATGACCAGCACGCGGCGTTTCGGCTGCGCGAGTGCAAGCCCCAGTCCGGTCATCGCCGCTCCGCCCATCGCGCCCCACAGATAGAAATTGAGCGGATGGTCGCCGGCGGCGTAAGCATCGTAGGTCGGCGAGCCGAGGCCGGTGACCAGCAGCGTATCGCCGCGATCCTTGAGTATGGCCGCCATCACGTCGCGGCGTTCGAGTACGGGTTTCTTCTGTTGAGGCATCGCTAGTCACCTAGGGATTGGGAAGTAGGAAGTGGGGAGCAGGAGGTGGGGAATAGGGGGACGATGTTTTCCCCGCTTTCCACTTACCACTCCCCATGTCACTTGCTCCAGTTCTTGAAGCCGATCACGCGCTGGCCAATGAGCACCGCGACCGCGCGATAGGAAAAAAACGCGAGCCGCGCCGCCGCGTGCACGGTTTCGGCGACACGAGCGGCGTCGTCCACCGGATGTACGATGACGCCAGCGCTTTCGAGCGCCGCGGCCGTGCTCTGTCCCATAGGCACCTGCCACGGGTTGAATTCGCCCCACTGGCCGCGCATGGTCACCAGCATGAGCAGCGGGATGCGGCATTCCTGCGCCATGCTCAGCATGTTGATGCAGTTGCCCACCCCGCTCGATTGCATGAGCAGCGCACCGTGCTGGCCGCCCGCCCACGCGCCGTAGAGCATGGCCACGCCTTCTTCCTCGGTGGTGAGCGAGACGGTTTTCATGTTTTTGTCGGCATGGCACAGCTTGATCAGCCGGCCGTGGCCGGCGTCGGGCACGTAGCACACCTGGCGGATGCGGTGATCCTGGAACGACCGGTAGATCTGCTCCGGCCATATCGTGGACTTTGATTGCTGGTCGCTTTTCATGTTTTTCCGGACGGGTTCATTTTGGGGCGCCTGGAAATGGTAGCGCGATTTTGCCCCGGCTCCAACGTGATTTACGGTCGGACCGGCGCGCCTCCGCTTGGTATAATCATTTTTTTCTTCGAACACCGGATTTCCCCCATGAAAGGCATTTCCGATCAGGACGCCCACGCTGCACTGCGCGAAGGCGTGCGCGCGCTGTGCAGCCAGTTCGACAGCGCCTACTGGCAGAAAATCGACGAGGAGCGCGGCTATCCCGAAGCCTTCGTCAAGGCGCTGACCGACGCGGGCTGGCTGGCGGCGCTGATTCCCGAAGAATACGGCGGAGCAGGTCTCACGCTCACCGAAGCCTCGGTGATCATGGAGGAAATCAACCGCTCGGGCGGCAATTCCGGCGCCTGCCACGGCCAGATGTACAACATGGGCACCGTGCTGCGCCACGGCTCGGACGCGCAGAAGAAAAAATACCTGCCGAAAATCGCGAGCGGCGAACTGCGGTTGCAGTCGATGGCGGTGACCGAGCCCACCGCCGGCACCGACACCAGCAGGATCAAGACCACGGCGGTGAGGAAAGGCGACCGCTATGTGGTCAACGGGCAGAAAGTGTGGACTTCGCGCGTCCAGCATTCGGAACTGATGATCCTGCTCGCGCGCACCACGCCGCTCGCCGAAGTGAAGAAGAAATCCGAAGGCATGTCGATATTCATCGTCGACCTGCGCGATGCGGAAAGGCGGGGCATGACCGTGCGTCCGATCCGCAACATGGTCAACCACGAGACCAACGAGCTCTTTTTCGACAATCTGGAAATTCCTGCCGAGAATCTGATCGGCGAGGAAGGCAAGGGGTTCAAATACATCCTTGACGGACTCAACGCCGAACGCATCTTGATCGCCGCCGAGTGTATCGGCGATGGCTACTGGTTCATCGATCGCGCGATCCATTACGCGAAAGAACGCGTGGTGTTCAGCCGCCCGATCGGCCAGAACCAGGGCATACAGTTCCCCATTGCGCGCGCCTACGTCAACGTCGAAGCCGCCAACCTCATGCGTTACAAGGCGGCGGGTCTGTTCGACGCCAAGAAACCCTGCGGCGCCGAGGCCAACATGGCGAAGCTGCTCGCGGCCGACGCCTCGTTGGAAGCCGCCAACGTCTGCCTGCAGACGCACGGTGGCTTCGGCTTCGCGGCGGAATACGACGTCGAGCGCAAATTCCGCGAAACCCGGCTCTACCAGGTCGCGCCGATCTCCACCAACCTCATCCTGTCCTATGTCGGCGAGCACGTGCTGGGCATGCCCAGATCGTTCTGACCCGTCGAATAAGGGCGACAACACGTGCTGGGCATGCCGCGGCCGTTTTAAAAAAATGTAATAAAAACAATTAGTTATTAAGATATGTGTTTTGTGCGCGGTGTGCGGAGGACATGCGGCGCACAGCGTGCCGTTGTCATGCAATAAGCGGCTACAATCCGTTACTTTGGGGAGCGGCGCAGTGAGGCGCGTCCCAGGAATGCAAACAATTCAAGCAGCGGACCGTCAGAACAATGAGAAGAACCGTATCCGTTTTCCGGAAGGCCGAATTGCAGCGGGCAAGGGCTGATCAATGAACGCTGAAACCCATTCCCAACTGGCCGGTTTCATCTGGAACATCTGCAACCTGCTGCGCGGGCCGTACAAGCGCAACGAATACCGCAAAGTCATCCTGCCGCTCACGGTGCTGCGGCGCTTCGACTGCCTGCTCGCGCCGAGCAAGGCCAAAGTGCTTGCCGAGTATCCGAAAATCAAGGACAAGCCGGAAACGGTCGTGCGCAGCCTGCTGGAAAAAATCACCGGGCGCCCGTTCTACAACCTGTCGAAGCTCGATCTGGCGAAACTGCTCGACGACCCCAATCAGCTCGCGCCGAACCTCAACGCCTACATCAACGGCTTCTCGAAGAACGTGCGCGAGATCATGGAGCGCTTCGCCTTCGACCAGCAGATCGCGCGCATGGCCGAGAAGAACCTGCTCTTCGAGGTGGTCAAGAAGTTCGCCGCGGTCGATCTCTCGCCCGGGCGCGTGGACAACGTCCAGATGGGCTACGTCTTCGAGGAACTGATCCGCATCGGCGCGGAGCAGTCGAACGAGGAGGCGGGCGAGCACTTCACGCCGCGCGAAGTCATCAAACTGATGGTCAACCTGCTGCTCTCGCCCGAGCGCGACCTGCGCAAGAGCCACGTCGTCAAGACCATCTACGATCCGGCGTGCGGCACCGGCGGCATGCTTTCGGTGGCCGAGCGCTACATCCGCGACCTCAACGCCGACGCCGATCCGCACCTGTTCGGGCAGGACTGGAACGACGAATCCTGGGCGGTGTGCAAGTCCGACATGCTGATCAAGGGCGAGGACGCCGACAACATCGTGCTGGGCGACAGCTTCACCCAGGACGGCTTCGAGCGCGACGCCGACGGCAAGAAGCGCACGTTCGACTACATGCTCGCCAATCCGCCTTTCGGCGTGGAGTGGAAGCAGCAGCAGAAATTCATCGAGAAAGAGGCTGCCTCACTCGGTTACAACGGCCGCTTCGGCGCCGGCCTGCCGCGCATCAACGACGGCTCGCTGCTGTTCTTGCAGCACATGATTTCCAAGATGCGCGCGCCGAAGGAGGGCGGCAGCCGCATCGGCATCGTATTCAACGGCTCGCCGCTTTTCACGGGCGACGCGGGCAGCGGCGAGAGCAGCATCCGCCAGTGGATTATCGAAAACGACTGGCTCGAAGCCGTGGTCGCGCTGCCCGACCAGCTTTTCTACAACACCGGCATCTCGACCTACCTCTGGGTGCTCACCAACCGCAAGGAAGCCCGGCGCAAGGGCAAGGTGCAGTTGATCGACGCGCGGCGCTTTTTCGTCAAGATGCCGAAAAGCCTTGGCAACAAGCGCAACAAGATCGGCGACCCCGCCGACCGGCAGGGCGAGCCCGACCAGATCGCCGACATCAGCCGCCTGTTCGGCAACTTCCAGGACGGCGAGACCCGCAGCTTCATCGAGGAAGACCCGGTCACCAAACAGCCGGTCGAGCGCGTGCGCGTGGTGAGCAAGGTGTTCGACAACGCCGACTTCGGTTTTCACAAGATCACGGTCGAGCGCCCGCTCAGGCTCAACTTCCAGGCGAGCGCGGAGCGCATCGCGCGGCTGGACGAGGAAACCGCTTTCCGCAATCTGGCGGCCAGCAGCAAGAAAAGCGAAAAGGCGCGGCTCGAAGACATTGAGGCCGGCAGGCGGCGCCAGGAGGAAATACGTAACTTATTGTTTTTATTTAATAAAAATAACAGCGGCAAACTCTACAAGGACCGCGCTGAATTTCTCGCCGACCTCAAGGCGCTCGACCGCAAGCAGGGCGTGCGCCTGTCGGCCGCGGAACTGAAGGCTGTGCTGTCGGCGCTGGGCGAACGCGACGAGACGGCGGAAATCTGCCGCGACGCCAAAGGCAACCCCGAGCCCGATCCCGAACTGCGCGACACCGAAAGCGTGCCGCTGAAAGAAAGCATCGAAGACTACTTTAAACGCGAGGTGCTGCCGCACGTGCCCGACGCGTGGATCGACGAGAGCAAGACCAAGATCGGCTACGAAATACCGCTCAACCGCCACTTCTACACCTACGAGCCGCCGCGGCCGCTGGAGGAAATCGAGGCGGATATCAAGACGCTGGAGCAGGAGATCGTGGCGTTGCTGGGCGAAGTGACGGGCAGCAACGGAACAGCGTCATGAAGTGGCAGGCGTATCCCAAATATAAGCCGAGCGGCGTCGAGTGGCTGGGCGAGCTTCCGAAGCACTGGGATGCGCTGCCTCTCAAGCGACGACATCATGTTGTCAACGGCGGTACGCCATCGAGTAGCGAAGAGAGTTATTGGGACGGCGAGATCATCTGGATTACTCCAGAAGATTTGGGACGGAATAATGCAAAGCGAATCGGCGAGAGTCGTCGCACGCTATCATTCGAGGGCCTCGATAGCTGTGGGGCGCAACTGGTGCCAAGTGGTTCGATCGTATTGTCTACTCGCGCTCCAATCGGACACGTTGCGATCACAGTCTCAGATGCGTGCACCAATCAAGGGTGCAGAGCGTTAGTTCAAATTACGAAGAATGCACTGCCAGAGTTTGTCTACTACGTTCTTGTAGCTTCGCGGCCAGTGTTGCAGGCGACAGGCAAGGGCACGACTTTCATGGAGCTGGGGGCGGGTGCTCTTGGTAGTCACCCAATTCCTCTCCCGTCAAGCGAAGAGCAACTGGCCATTGCTAATTTCCTCGATCGCGAAACCGCGAAGATCGACACGCTGGTGGAAAAGAAAAGGACGCTGATCGAGCGGCTGAGGGAGAAACGCGTCGCGCTGATTTCGCGCACGGTCACCAAGGGCTTGCCGCCCGACGCCGCCCGCGCCGCCGGCCTCGACCCGCATCCCAAACTCAAGCCGTCCGGCATCGACTGGCTGGGGGAGGTGCCAGCGCATTGGGATGTGAAACGCGGTCGGTTCTGTATGCTGGTGAATCCGCCTTCAGAGCGGCTACGGAAGTTAAGCGAGGATGACGAGGTATCGTTTGTGCCGATGGAGGCTGTCGGCGAGTATGGCGGCTTGAATCTCGACACGATAAAACCGCTGGGTGAGATCGGTTCGAACTACACTGAATTTCAAGACGGTGACGTTGTGGTCGCCAAGATAACGCCTTGTTTCGAAAACGGAAAAGGGGCTTTGGCTGCCGGTTTGATCAACGGCGCAGCGCTCGGCACAACCGAATTGCATGTACTGCGTGCACGATCGAATCTCAACAGTGAGTATCTGTTTTATATAACGATCTCGTCCGTCTATCGAAAGACCGGCGAAGCGCTAATGTATGGCGCGGGCGGACAAAAACGAGTGCCGCCAGAATTCAGCAAGGATTTTCTAATCCCGCTCCCGCCGTTGGATGAGCAGATCGCCATCGCCGACTTCCTCGACCGCGAAACCGCCAGAATCGACGGCATGGTCGCCAAAGTCGAAACCGCCATCGAGCGCCTGCTGGAGTACCGCGCCGCGCTGATTACCGCCGCCGTGACCGGCAAGATCGACGTGCGCGCGGCGAACGCTGATAATATACCTCCTGGTAACAGCAACCAGTACGACGGTCATGGCTCTGCAAGGCGTTGACGTAAAAAAGGAATTGATTCGCTGGGCGATTGAGCGCTCCGGGCGCAGTGCTGACGCGCTCGCGCGTGCGTTACCCAAGGTTTTGCTGTGGGAGCGCGGCGAGGCGCGGCCGACGCTGAAGCAGCTGGAGCAACTCGCGCAAAAGACCTGGACGCCGCTGGGCTACTTCTTCTTGACGGAACCACCGGAAGAGCGTTTGCCCGTCCCCGACTTTCGCACGGTGGGCGACACGCCGATTCATCGACCGAGCCCCAGTCTGATCGACACGCTGCACGCGATGCAGCGGCGTCAGGCCTGGATGCGCGAATATCTCGTCGATATGGGGCATGAGCGTCTGGCGTTCGTCGGGTCTGTGCAGGTTTCGGATGATGTCAGTGAAGTCGCTCAGGGCATGCGGGCGGTGTTGGGTCTGACCGACGGCTGGGCAGGGCGGATCAGTACTTGGACCGATGCGCTTTCCGAATTGCGTGAAATGGCAGAGGCTGCCGGCATACTGGTGGTCATCAACGGCGTGGTCGGTAATAACACCAAACGCAAGCTCGACCCGAGCGAGTTTCGCGGTTTTGTTCTTGCAGATGAATACGCGCCGCTGGTATTTCTGAACGGGTCCGATGCGCTATCCGCGCAGCTATTCACGCTTGCACATGAACTGGCGCATGTCTGGCTTGGGGAAGGGGGGATATTCAATCTTCCCGAGTTGCAACCTTCCGCGCATAGCATGGAGCAATACTGTAACAAAGTTGCGGCGGAGTTTCTGGTGCCGGCGCAGGAATTCCGGTCGTTTTGGAGGAAAGCGCGGCACGATCCCGAGCCGTTTCACGCCTTGGCGCGTCAGTTCAAGGTCAGCCCCATCGTGGCTGCCCGCCGTGCGCTCGATCTGAATGCAATTGATAGGTCTGGATTCCTGGATTTCTACCGGAGTTACCAGGCGGATGAGCGGCGGCACCAATCGCGCAGGAAGTCCGGCGGTAATTTTTATAACAACCAGAATACCCGTGTCGGCAAACGTTTTGCCAAGGCGGTGATGCTGGCGGCAAAGGAAGGCCGTTTGCTGTATCGCGATGCCTATAGCCTGACCGACTTGCACGGCGCAACCTTCGACCGTTATGCGAAGGTTCTCGGGATAAATCCGTAACATGGCAACGCGCACGCGCTATCTGGTTGATGCGAACGTGCTGATGCAAGCGAAACGTCTCTATTACCGCTTTGCGGTGTGCCCGGGGTTTTGGGATTGTATTGCGTGGCACCACAAGCAGGGGTCGATTCTGAGCATAGACCGGGTAAAAAAGGAGATAGACGACGGCAAAGATGACCTGAGTCAATGGGTCAAGAGCAAATGTCCCAAGACCTTTTTCGAAGCCTCCACCGATTCGGCGATCGCTGCTGAATACGGTAATGCAATGGTTTGGGTGCAGTCACAGAGCCGGTATACGCCGGCTGCAAAATCGAAATTTGCGACCGATGCTGACGGCTGGCTCATCGCGTACGCGAAACATCACGGTGTTACTGTCGTGACGCAGGAAGTGCCGGCGCCGGATTCGCGCAAGGAAGCGAAGATCCCCGATGTATGTGACGCGCTTGGAGTGAAGTATGTCGATACCTTCGACATGCTGGAAAAACTCAAGGTGCAGTTCAACTGGAAGCCAACTCCATAGCTGTAAAAGAGTGCAATGCCGAGGCTGAAAAGAAAAAGCGAGGCGTTCAATGCGGGATCGGGCGATGTGTTCGTCGATCTCGGCTTTGCCGACGCGGGCGAGCGCAAGCTGCGCGTGCAACTGGCGATGCGGTTGAATGAGCCTCGCGGCGCGGCGGCTGACGCAGCCGCACGTGTCCGAATTGAAAAACTACAAGCTCACGCGGTTTTCCTCCGAGCGGCTGCTGCGCTTTGTGACGCAGCTCGACCGCGACGTGGAAATCGTGATCCGGCCCAAGGCGAAATCGCATGCGTCGGGGCTGGTGTCGGTGCTGGTGGCGTGATAGTTGCGGGTAGGCGCTGATCGCCCGAGCCCTTTGTTGCCCCTCACCCAACCCGCTCCCCGTAAAAACGGGGAGAGGGAGTGTTAATGATAAAATACTAATAAAAACAAATACTTATTGTTTAACCGGGAGGCCGGTCGCAGCATGGCCCAGACCAACGAAAAAGCCTTCGAAAGCCACGTCGAAACCATCCTGCTGGGCAAAGCGGGCTGGGCGGCGGGCGCCGTAGCCGACTGGGACGCAGAGCGTGCGCTGTTTCCGGCGCAGGTGACGGCGTTTTTGCAGGCGACGCAGTCGAAGCTGTGGGCCGAGATGGATAAGCTGCACGGCGCGGGCCTGCCTGCGTTGCTGATCAATACGCTCGCCAAGGAACTCGACCTCAAAGGCACGCTGCACGTGCTGCGCCACGGCTTCAAGTTCTACGGCAAGACTTTCCGGCTCGCGTATTTCAAGCCGGCGCATGGCCTGAACGACGAAGTGCTGGCGCTCTACGGCAAGAACCAGCTCACCCTCACCCGCCAGGTGCCCTGCCATCCGGGCAAGCACGATACCGTGGACCTGCTGTTTGCAGTCAACGGGCTGCCGGTGGCGACCTGCGAACTGAAAAACCCCGGCACCGGCCAGAACTGGCGCCATGCGGTCGCGCAATACCAGAAGGACCGCGATCCGCGCGCGCCGCTGTTCGGTTTCAAGAGCCGCGCGCTGGTGCATTTCGCCACCGATCCGGACGAGGTGCACATGACGACGCGGCTGCGCGGCGCGGGCACGCATTTCCTGCCGTTCAACCGCGGCAGCCACCCGGGCGAGGTGCAGTGCGGCGCGGGCAATCCGCAGCACGCCTCGGGTTACCGCACGGGCTATTTCTGGGAGGACGTGCTCCGGCGCGACAGCTTGCTCGACATCCTCGGACATTTCATGTTCGTGGAGAAAAAAGACGAGAAAGTGGACGACGGCAAGGGCGGCCAGCGGCGCGTCACCCGCGAGACGCTGATTTTTCCGCGCTTTCACCAGCTCGACGCCGTGCGCAAAATCGTCGCCGCGGCGCGCGACGAGGGACCCAGCCACAACTATCTGATCCAGCATTCCGCGGGCAGCGGCAAGACCAACAGCATCTCGTGGCTGTCGCACCGGCTCGCGAGCCTGCACGACGCACAGGACCGCAAGGTGTTCGACTGCGTGGTGGTCATCACCTACCGCCGCGTGCTCGACCAGC
>JAIESJ010000256.1 GCA_019746155.1 Burkholderiales bacterium | reverse complement strand
TTGGCGATGCCGGCGCCGGGCAGCGCCTGCACGGCAAGACCGGGCACCGCCTTCTCCCAGAGATCCTTGAGCTGGCCGCCGAGCGGCACCCAGACGCCGCCCTGCGGGCCGGTCATCAGCCGCATGTCGGCGGCTGCCGCGAGGCCGGGTGCGAGCAGCCCGGCGGCGACGAGACAGAACAAGGGCGTGGCTTTGGTCGTCATGGCGTCTCTCCCTAGAATCGTTGTTTGAAGCGCCATGTCTTGATCGCATGGTCGCGATGACGGGCGGCGCCGAGACGTTGATGTCCCAGTGCGGGAAGCCGGCGGGGGCGATCACCAGCGACCCCCCCGGGTAGGGGCAATCGGTGCGGTTCGCGCACACCACGAACACGCGGTTGTCCTCGGCTTTAGGTACGGCAAGCAGCTCGCGCTCGTAGCGATGGCGCCACGCGCACGACCAGGTGATGATATCGGCGCCCGCGAGCGTCAGCATGCGCGCCGTCTCCGGGAACAGGCCGTCGTAGCCCAACATCATGCCGATCCTGCCGAAGGGCGTATCGAACACCTTGAACTCGGTTCCCACGGCGGCCCAGTTGCGGACCTCGGGCTCGAGATGCACCTGCTGGTAGCGCCCGACCGTCCTGCCGTCAGGGCCGATGAGCACCGCCGTCGGCGTGATGCCGCTGCCGGTCGCTTCCATCACCGGCACCACCAGCGCGCACTCGTAGGTCTTGCAGATCTGGCCGGCGCGGTCGAGCACGGACGCAGTGTTCTTGGCGGCCGCACCCGCCTGGAAAGCGTCGGGCAGCCAGGTGTCGATGTTGAAATGCTGCGGCAGCACGATCACTTTGGCGCCGAGCCGGGCGGTGTGCGAGGCCATGTCGAGCGCGGCGTCCACGCTGCGCACGCGGCTCGTCATGTGCGCCTGCACCGCGGCGGCCTTGGTCGTCGCCTGCTCCGGCACGAGCGGCTTATCGAGCAGGGGCGCGAGCGGCGTTTCCTTGAACGGCTTGGTGAGCAGCCCGTAGAGCTCGGGACGGCGATCGGCGAACTTGTCGCCGCCGGACGGCCATTTCTTGTAGGATGCGGCGCCGGTATCGATCTCGGCGCTGGTGATGCCGTGCACGTCATACGGCAGCTTCGCCACCACGTCGCCGGTGGGCGCGACGATCATGCTGCCGCCAGGATAGTAGATGCTGCGTTCCACGCCCGCCTTGGTGGCGGCGACGAACCACACGCCGTTCTCGAACGCGCGCGCCGGCACCCACATCTCGGCCTGGTCCATGGCGAAGAAGTTGGCCATGTCGACGATGATCTCGGCGCCCTGCAAGGCGAGGCAGCGCGCGATCTCGGGGATGCGGCCGTCGAAGCAGATCAAGAGCCCGATGCGGCCCAACTCGGTATCGACGACCGGGCAGCCGTTCTCGCCGAACTCGAACCAGTTCTGGTCGTGAGTGGCGAGGAACTGCTTGTGATAATGCAGCGCGAGCTCGCCGCGCGAATCGAGCAGGATGCCGCTGTTGAAGAGCTTGCCGGTCTTCGGGTCTGTCTCCGTGACGCCGCTCGCGATGTGGATGCGGTACTTCTTGGCAAGCTCCGCCATCGCCTGCACGTAGCGGCCGTTGAGGGGCTCGGCGAGTTTTGAACAATGTTCCTTTGAATCAAATAGATATCCCGTATTCATGCATTCGGGAAAAACGACGAGTCGGCTGCCCAGGCGCACCGCTTCCTCGGTGTAGCGCGTCAGGAGCGCGATGTTGGCGTCGAGGCCGCCGAGCACGGCGAGCGTTTGCACCACTGCCGCGCGAAATCGTTTGGCTGCCATGATCATCTCCGGTTATTTCAGGTCCGACGGTTTGAGCAGGATCTTGCCGACGTCGAAGCGCTCCTTGAGCACGCCTTCCTTGTGGAACACGTCGACCAGAGCTTGGTACGACTTGATGTCGGTGTCGTTCAGATCCTTGAAGCCGCGCAGGTAGGGCTGTGCGACCAGTTTCACCTGGTCGGGTTTGATCGCGGTGTACTTGGAAATGATGGGCCGGTACTTGTCGAAGTCCTTCATCGCGAGATCGGTCGCCTGGTCGAGCACCTCGACCACTTTTCTTGCCACTGCCGGCCGTTCCTTGATGAATTTGGCAGTGAGCACCGAGACACCGGAATAGAAAGGGTCGGCGATGAACATAGCCACGGGATTGGTCATGGCGCGCTGGGCTTCCTTGGAAGCGATGGCGATCGAGCCCACCGGTTCGAGCGACAGCGTGGCGTCCACCGTGCCGGCAACGACCGAAGGCACCTGCAATGCGACGGCGACCTCCTGCAGGCGCACGTCCTTGTCAGGATCCAGGCCGTTGCTGCGTACCACGTGGCGCGAGATGGTGCGCCACTGGATGCCTGGCAGATGGCCCAGCGATTTTCCCTTTAGGTCCTTGAACGACTGTATGGTGGAATCGTTCTTGACGATCAAGCCGTCATTTATGAGTTTCACCTTGATGCCGCCGCCCTGCAGCCCGAATACCTTGAAGGTACCGGGGTAGCGCGATTCGGCGAGCACGGTGATGCCGGCGGCGGCGCCAGGCGGGCCGAAATCAGCCTGGCCCGCGACCAGGGAATCGATGATCTGATTCGGGTTCTGGAACATCTTGGAATCGATCTCGATACCCGCTTTCTCGAACAGCTTTTCTTCGAGCGCAACATAGTAAGCCATGGTCTGCATGATCGGCAGCCACGACGCTACGACTTTCTCCATTTTCTGCTGCGCCGGTGCGGGCGCCGCGGTCAGCATGCCCAGAAACACTATCCACACATACTTCATGACAGTTCTCCTTTTACCGATGACGAAATCATTTCCCCGACCAATGCACCAGCCATTTCTCGATGGCCAGGAAAAACAGGTTTACCCCGTAACCCATCACGCCGCTGGCGATGATCGAGGCGTACATCTGCTGCAGATCGAATACCTGCTGCGAATCGATGATGCGTCGCCCCAGACCATCGCTCGAACCGATGAACATCTCGGCGACGATGATGACGACCAGCGCCACCGACACCGCCATGCGCAGGCCGATGAAGGTCTGGGGGAGCGATTCGAAGAACATCACGTCGCGGAACACGCGCCAGCTCGATGCGCCCATGACGCGCGCGGCCAGGATGCGGGTCTGGCGCGCATTCATCACGCCGTAGGCGACGTTGAATACCACCACCAGCCAGGCGGCGAACGCGGCCACTGCAATCTTGGCGAAATCGCCGATGCCGAAAATGAGCAGGAATAGGGGAAACATCGCGGTAGCGGGCGTCGAACGGAAAAAGTCGACCAGAAACTCGATGGAGCGATAGATTTTCTGGTTGGAGCCGAACAAGATGCCGACCGGAATGCCGGCGACTGCCGCAATGGCAAACGCGGACAGCGTGCGGTTGAACGTGCTCAGAAAATCCTTGGTCATGGCGCCGCTCGCCACGCTTTCCCACAGCGACTGCACAGTGGTCCACGGGCTGGGCAGCAGTTTATGGCTTACCCATTGCGCGTCGAACGCAAGCCACCATACGGCCACCAGCGCGAGCGGTCCGATCAGCACCGTGCGCAGCCGTGAGAATCCTGCCGTCGCGCCGGCGGTTTGCTCCGGGGAGACGATACCGGCGCGCAGCCAGCGCCGGTAGTCGGGCAGCAGCTTCATCTGCGCACCTCACGCTGAAATATTTCCAGACAACGTGCCTTGGTGCGGATGAAGTCCTCGGTGGACAGCGTGTCCGCATCGCGCGGGCGCGGCGCGTGAAAGTGGACGGTCTCCGCGACCTGCGTCGGCCGCTTGGTGAGCAGCAGCACCCGGTCGGCGAGATAGACCGCTTCCTCGAGGTCGTGTGACACCAGCAGCATGGTGACGCCGGTCGCGCGGAAGATTTCCTGCAGCTTGTCGCGGATGAACAGCGTCATTTCGTAATCGAGCGCCGAGAACGGCTCGTCGAGGAATAGCACCTCGGGATGCGGCGCCAGCGCGCGCATAATGGAAACCAACTGCTGCTGGCCGCCCGAGAGCTCGTAGGGATAACGGCTGAGATCGAACCTGATGTCGAAAGAGGCGATCAGCTCCTCGACCCTGCGGGTGCGCTCGGATTTGCTTTTTCCGGCTATTTCAAGCGGATACTTGATGTTGTCGAGCGCACGCTTCCATGGCAGCAGCGCGTCGCGGTAATTCTGGAACACGTAGCCGATCGTCGTTTCCTTGAGTGTCTTGCCGTCGAACAGGATGTCGCCCGCGTCGACCGGCGTCAGCCCCGCGATCATGTTGATGAGCGTCGATTTGCCGCAGCCGTTGGGGCCGAAGATCGAGGTAAATTTCCCCTGCGGTATGTCGAGATTGAAGTCGGCGTACAGCGGGCTGCCCGCGAACTGCTTGGACAGTCCGCGTACGGTGATGTAGGTCTGGCGTCCGTGAACCGCTTGTTCGGCGGGAACCGGCCGCAGCCTGGGTTCGGTTTGCGCGCTCATGTGCTCTCTTCCATGTTGCTGACGTGGGCCGCAACCACGCGCCAGCCTTTCGGCATGCGCACCCAGGTCTGCATCTGGCGGCCGGTGCGCCCGTTGCGCTGGAAATGGATGCTGGCAGTGGCGAAATCACGGCCGAAGGTGGTGATGACTTGGCGTTCGACGGTGCGCGCGAGACCTGCCGCCGGGCGCGCTGCGCGGAAGCGCGCGATTTCGTCGTAGCCGTAGAGCAATTCGGTCGCGCCGTAGCGGATGGTGTGCGGACTGTTCCAGAACAGTTCGTCTAGCGTCGCCACGTCATTCTCGACTACCGCGCGCTCGTACCGTTCGAATGCGGCCCGGACCTCGGCAATCACGTCCGGCAGGTTGATTTCCATCATGCTGCGACCTCCTCGCAAGCCGGGATCTTCGCGTGCGCCACCCCAAGGTGCTCCAGCGCGCTGGCGACGCGCAGGCAAAGATCTTCCCGCCACGCCGGCGCAACGATCTGCACGCCGAGCGGCAGTTCTCCTGGCGTCTTCAGGGGAGCGGCCACAATCGGAAGGCCGATAAAAGAAAGGGGCTGCGTGAGTAGTCCCATGTTTGGTCGGACGGGAACTTCCCGTCCGCGGATCGACATGCGTTCCTGACCGATGAGCGTGGCCGAGCAGGGAGTCGCGGGCGCCAGCAGCACGTCCACATCCCGGTACACCTCACGTACCCGCTGCATGAACCACCGGCGGAAGCGCTGCGCCTGGAGGTACCATGCTGCCGGTACCATGGCCCCCGCCATCAGCCGTTCGCGTATCAACGGGTCAAAGTCGTCTCGCCGGGTCCTGAGATTGGGCAGATGGAGCTGGCCACCCTCGGAGGCGGTGATCAAGAATGCGGCAGCACGGGCCTGCTCCACTTCGGGCAGTACTACCCTGCGGGTGACGTCCAGCACACGCGCCGCCTCCTCGACGACTGCCCAAGCCTCCGACTCCGCGTTTTCCGCGAAATAGCCTTCGAGCAGGCCGATTCGCAGCCCTTCCGTTCCCAGCATGAGTTTGTCGACCGTATGTTCGACGGAGCGAGCGGCGCACGCAGGATCGCGATCATCGGCGCCCTGCATTGCGTCGTAGGTGGCCGCGAGATCCGCCGCGGTTCTCGCGAACGGTCCAACGTGATCTAAGCTCGCGACGAAGGGAAAGCAGCCGGCCCGACTGAGCCGGCCGTACGTCGGTTTCAGGCCGAAAATTCCGCACAGGGCGCTCGGCACGCGCACCGAGCCATTGGTGTCCGAACCGACTGCGAGCGGTACGAGCCCCGCTGCGACCGCTGCCCCGCATCCGCCCGAGGATCCGCCAGCAATGCGGTCTGGCGCGTGGGGATTGCGCGTGGACCGTAATGCGAGTTCTCAGTCGTGAAACCGTAGGCGTACTCGTCCATGTTCAAGGCGCCGACCAGTACCGCCCCCGCCTCGCGTAGCCGGCGCACGACGGTGGCATCCTCAGGGGCCGGTTCGTGATCCCTGTTGATCTGTGATCCCGCAAGTGTGATGAGGCCCCGCACCTCGAACAGGTTCTTCACGGCAAAGGGGACGCCCGCGAGAGGCCCCGGATCGCGGCCCGCAGCGATCGCCGTGTCGACGACCCCCGCTTCGCGGAGCGCGCGCTCGGCGGTAACCGCGGTGAACGCGTTGTAGCGGGCGTTCCGCGCCGCTATACGGGCGAGTGTGTCACGCGCGACGGCCACGGCGGCGGTTTTGCGGCTCCGCACGGCTGCCGCGATTTCCAGCGCCGAAGCGAACCCCGTCGTCATGGCTCGAACCTCAGCACGTGCTCGTCCTTGGGTTGCAGCCCGAAGGCGAGCACAGGTTCGGCGAAACCGTGAATGCGGTTGAACTGCTCGGCCACCGCCGTCACTTCAGGCGGTGTGAGCTCCAGCCCGATCGAAGGGGCGACCGCCCGGATGAATGTTTCGGCGTCGAAGGGTTCCATATGTTATCTTCCGTTTTGCGTTCAGACATTTCCGGCGTGGGCGATTACGGCAATCGGTCCCCCGCCCGCGGGGCCCTGATGCTCCGCGCCACCCGAGACGTACACCTGTGTGGTTGCGCTGACCCCCGCGATCAGGCCACCGACCGCTGCGCGGGCGTGCCGCGTCGAGTTGATGTCCGAGTCGTCGAGCATCGTGTGGCGCGCGCCCCTTATCTTGCCCGAGGGAGAGGCTTCGGCTTTCACGAAGACGTTCACCAGCCGCTGCGGGTCTGCAAGACGCCCCGCCGCGTCAAAGTCTAGGCCGGCGCTGCGGAATGCCGCCACGACGCCTTGCAGATCGATCGCATCCTTCATGACCGAGTGCCCGATCACGAAGCGGCTCGCGGACCAGGGCGAGTTGCCCATGAGGATGACGACGTTGCGCATGAGTTCGATTCCGGCGGATGTGGAAGCGACCGCGGAATAAGCGCTCCAATCCGACATCACGATGTCGTCGCTCGACGGACGCGACACTTCCCCGAGGGCAACGGCGACACCGAGCGCCGAGGCGCCGCGCGAATAGCCCATCGAGGCATAGGCATCCTCCGTAACGACGCTCCTCCTCCTTCCATGCGCCGCTTGCATGCGTTCGGTCGTGAGCAGCGGGCACTTGATCTGCACGAAATGAACGTCCGCGGCGTTCTCGATGCCGGCGTTCGCCATGGCCGCCTTGACGGCCATCTCCGTCTCCTTGATCTGGGCGCTGCGCCCCAGCTCTTCCGGAAGAAATTCGCGCGTGGAGGCGATCCCGATGGCAAGACGCTTGTCGCATGCAGCGGGACGGTCGGCTATGCTCCGTGCGAACACCGTCATGTGCGGCGAAAGCACACCCTCGGTGCCCCCCGACATCACGAATGCGATACGCCACCCGATTTCGCGGGCGGCGAGCCCGAGCCGCTCTGCGAGAAAACCGGCCAGCGCGGCCGTGGCGTATTCACGCGTGAAGTCGTTCACGCAGCCATTGCCCTCGGTCTTGCCCAGGATCGCCACGATCGCGCGGGGGTCGAGCGCTCCCTGGTCGATCAGCCGGGCGAGCCCCGACACGTCAGCGGGCCCCGCCATGGGGATCTTGAATACATCGACCTTCTGCGCCGCGCCTCGATCGTTCATTCGACTTCCCCTTTCTGCCAGAACACGGTCCGCTTCTCGAACCAACCGATCGCCTGGAACAGAACGATACCGGCGATTGCCGAGGCGAAGATCCCCGAGAATAGGATGTCCGTGTCGAGGTGCGCGGAGGAGACCATGATCAGATAGCCCAGCCCCTGGGTGGCGCCGACGAACTCGCCGACGATCGCACCGACCACGGCGAGTGAAGAGGATATCTTCAGCGCCGCGAACAGGTACGGCAGGCAGAACGGCAGCCGCAGCTTCCTGAACTCCTGCCATTCGTCCGCCTTGAAGGCGCGGAACAGCTCCCGGTACTCCTGGTCGGCGGCTTTGAGTCCCCGTACCGTGTTGACGAGCACCGGGAAAAAGCAGATCAGCGCCGCTGCGGCGACTTTGGACCACCATCCGGTTCCCAGCCAGAGCACGAGCAGCGGAGCGATCGCCACGAGCGGCGTCGTCTTGACGGCGATTGCTATTGGAAACAGCCCCCGCTCGAGTACTGGCGAGCGCAGGAATACGACCGCCGCACCGAACGCGATGGCGCTGGCGATCGCGAACCCCGCAAGTGCCTCGGAGAACGTCATCAGCAGGTGGCCCGCCAGGGCCCTATCCGCCGCGGACAGGATCGTGCTCGGCGCGGGCAAAAGGTAGGTGGGGATTTTGAACAGCCGCACGGCTGTTTCCCATGCAGCGAACAGCCCGATGCCGAAAGCGACAGGGGCCATGCCTATGCGACGCATGTAATGCTCCTCATCAGTCTTCGCACGTGCGCGGTGATGCGCGCCAGCTCCGGCTCCTCGGGCGATCGCGGCCGCGGCAGGGGGATATCGACAACCTCCACGAGGCGGGCCGGGCGGGGCGCTAGGACGAAGATCCGGTCCGACATTTGCACCGCCTCGGGGATGGAGTGCGTCACCATCACGAGGGTCGAGAGCCGGGTCTCGTGGCTTTGCCAGATACGCAGCAGCTCCTCGTTCAGGGCCTCGCGGGTGATCTCGTCGAGTGCCCCGAAGGGCTCGTCCATGAGCAGGATCCCCGGGTTAGACATCAACGCCCGTGCGATGGCGACCCGCTGCTGCATCCCTCCCGACAGCTCGGAGGGATAACTCGTCTCGAAGCCCTCCAACTGCACGAGCCCGATCATCTTGCGGGCCTGGTTGCGATCCAGCGTCCCGACAGCATTCCCTCCGTGCTCAAGCTCCTTCGGCAGAAGCACGTTCTGCAGCGTGTTGCGCCAAGGCAGAAGCAGCGGTTTCTGGAAGACGAGACCCAGCCTTCCGTCGTCCGTGGCCGCCGCCCCGACCGGCAGTCCCTGCACGCGTACCTCACCGGTGCTCGCGTGCAGCAGCCCCGCCAGCACTCGAAGCAAGGTCGACTTGCCGCAGCCGCTGGGCCCGAGAAGCGAGACGAACTCGCCCTCGGCGATGCGCAGGTTGATGCGCTCGAGAACGGAGAGCTCGCCAAACTGCACGCCGAGATCGATCGTCTCGATACAGGGGAACTCCCGCGCCGAGGCCGGCCGCAGTTCCGGCGAGAGCATTCGCAGGTTGCGCATCGGTCCGCTCACTTCGGCAGGAAGTTTGTCGCGTAGGCCTTGTCGACCTCGACCGCCTTCTTGATGAAGCCCCCCTGCATGAGGAAGTCGTAGAGTGACTTCCACGCGGTGGGATCCATCGAACCGATGGGTGCCTTGTCGGGCTGCAGCAGAGGAATGCTCTCCCTCATCATCGCGTACTCGTGATCGAAGGTAAGCTTGGGGCCGTACTTGAGGGTGAGTTTCGCCGCCTCCTCGGGATTCGCCACGGCATAGTTCCAACCCTTGAGCGTGGCCGCGACGAACCGCTGCACGAGTTCGGGCTTCTCCCTGAGCATCTTCTCCGTGGTGAACAGCGTGTCAGCATAGAGGTTGATGCCGTACTTCGACGGCCAGATGACGTTAACGTCAAAGCCCTTTTCCCTTGCCGTGAGCACCTCGTTGATGACGTAACCCGGCCATACGTCGACCTGCCCGGTGAGCAGCGGTGTCATGTCGAACTTCACTGGCACCTCGTTGATCGGCCCTGTGCTTCCCGCCTTCTTCAGGACGGCGCGGTAGATCAGCTCCTCATTTCCGCCGAGCTTGACCCCTATCCGCTTGCCGGCGAACTTCTCGGGAGCATCAATGCCCGAGTTCTTCAGCGAGAACAGCACGAACGGGCTCTTGCGATAGAGGACGGCGAGCGCGACGACCGGCACCTCCCGGCTGCGCGCGACGAGGATCTGGTCCGCGCCGGTGACGCCGAACTGCTCATTTCCACCGGAGATCATCTGGATCGCGGGGAAATCTGGTCCGCCGGGTTGCAACGCGACGTCGAGGCCCGCTTCCTTGTAGAAGCCCTTTTCTTTCGCCACGTAGAAACCGGCGAACTGGGCCTGATGGAACCATTTGAGGCGCACGGTGACGGCATCAGCCGCCACTGCCGGCGCAAGGTGCGCCGTGAGGATCGCTGCAGCGGCGAGTCGTAGTAGTGTTACTCGTTTCATAGTGTGCTCCTTTCTCGGTTTTGATCAGTTCTTGGAGATTTGACGGAAGATTGTATGAATTTGCGGCGGTTCATATGGTCTCTTTGGGTGTTCGGGCTGCGGGGCTCATTGCTGCGCGGCGAGGTAGTTGCGCCAGCCGCCATAGGTCGAGATGTCGTGCGCGTCTTTCACGGCGTAGTGTTCGCAGACAAAGCCTTTGACTTCGCGGCCGTCGTCGAGCACGACGGTACCGATGCCCAGCGGCGGCGGGATTTCGGCGACGAAAGCGCCGAACTGCCCGGCGGGCAGCGACCACAATTCGACGGCGATGGCGGCGCCGTTGCCGTTCTCGCTGCGCACCAGCCCCGGTTTGGCCGGTTCGGTGCCGGGTAGCGCATACAGGCGGTAGGCGGCGGCGGTGGTCGCGGGCCGCACGAGGCGCGCGCCGCGCGTAGTCAACTGGTGGTTGAGCGGCAGCCCGGATAAATGCGCGCCGACGACGGCGAACAGCACACTGTTGTCCGTTGGCGTGTCGGCAAGCTGGATAGTCGCGGGAATGTCGAATGCAGTCGCGCCGAGTTTCAGGCCCGAAGCGCGATGAAAGCGGCCGCCCAGCTCGCACAGCAGGCGGTCGCTTAGCGCGGAAGCAATCAGCGTGATGCCTGCCGGCAGCCCGTCGCCGCGGAACGCGCCAGGCACGGCGATCGCGGCGAGATCGAGCAGATTCACGAAGTTGGTGTAGTGGCCGAGGTTGGCATTGCGTTTCACCGGCGCCGAGGCGATTTCCTCCAGCGAATAGATGGTGCCGGTGGTAGGAACCGCCAGCACGTTCATCTTTTCCCACTCGGCATCACAGCGCTTTTTCAGGGCCTGCAGGCGGTATTGCGCCTCGAAGGCGTCGGCGGCACTGTATTTGCGCGCCGCGCCGATGATTTCGCGCGTCACCGGATGCACGTCGTCGCCATGTCCTTGCAGAAAATCCTTGATGGCTGCATAGCGTTCCGCGATCCACGGTCCGTCGTAGAGCAGCTTCGCGGTTTCGGCAAACGGCGTGTGATCGATCTCGACGATTTCTGCGCCGACCGCGGCAAGCGTCGCGAGCGCGCGACCGAAGGCCTCTTCGGCCGCGCGGTCACCGAAGAATTCGAGCTGCGACGCGCGCGGCACGCCGCAGCGGAAATGTTGAGGCACGTGCGCCGGCAGCGGCTGCGTGCGGCGCGAATAGGGCTCGGCGCTGTCGTAGCCGCATGCGACCTCGAACACCGCGCGCGCATCGTCGCAGGTGAGCGCGAAGATGGACACGCAATCGAGCGAGCGGCACGCCGGCACCACGCCGGCGACGCTCAGCAGCCCGCGCGTGGGCTTGAGTCCCACTATGTTGTTGAATGCCGCCGGCACGCGTCCCGAGCCGGCGGTGTCTGTTCCCAGCGCGAAGCTCACGCAGCCGGTCGCGACCGCCACGGCCGATCCGGAGCTGGAACCGCCGGCGATGTAGCGGTGGTCGAACGGATTCACGCATGCGCCGTATGGCGAACGCGTGCCCACCAGCCCGGTGGCGAACTGGTCGAGGTTGGTCTTGCCGATCAGCAGTGCACCGGCATCCTGCAGGTGCTTGACGACATGCGCAGTTGCGGCCGGGACATAGGCGAAAGCGGGGCAGGCAGCGGTGGTCGGGTGGCCCGCGACATCAATATTGTCTTTGACTGCGAACGGCACGCCATAGAGCGGCAGCGCCGCGCCTTCGGTGCGGCGTCGCTCGACTTGCTCGGCTTGGGCGAGCACCACCTTTTGCGGCACCAAGTAAATCCAGATCGGGTTGATATCCCCTGCGGCTTCGATCGCTGCAAACACGTCGCGTACGACCTGCGTGGGCCTGAGCCGGCCGCTCGCATAGGCGTGGCCCAAGCTGGTGAGGTCGAGACTGTACGGGATGGGCATGAATGTATCGTTTTCTTGTATACAAGATGGTACTCCAGCAACTCTTGTGCCAGCATTGCAGCAGCGCGCGTTCCGTGTCGAATGCGTTGATTCGTTTGGATTAATGCCGAAAGCAAGGCGAGAGGGTGTGACATTACATTCGCACTGACATGGTGCGCCGTGCGCAATGCTAGTGCACAGCACGCTCCGGCAGGCGGCGCCAGGGCGTCATAACCCAATACGGTATAATCGCAGTTTATTTTTTCTGATTGGTTCCTGCATGAACGAACAACTGCGCAAAGCGGCACTCGATTACCACAGCACGCCGACGCCCGGCAAGATTTCGATTGTTCCCACCAAGGGGCTGATCAACCAGCGCGATCTCGGGCTGGCCTATACGCCCGGGGTTGCCGCCGTCTGTGAGGCGATTGCGGCCGAGCCCGCCGAAGCGCGCAGATTCACCGCACGCGGCAACCTGGTGGCCGTGATCACCAATGGCACCGCGGTACTGGGCCTGGGCGCGATCGGCCCGCTGGCCGCCAAGCCGGTGATGGAAGGCAAGGCCGTGCTGTTCAAGAAGTTCGCCGGCATCGACGTCTTCGACATCGAAATCAACGAGCGTGATCCCGACAAGCTGGTTGACATCATCGCCAGCCTCGAGCCCACTTTCGGCGGCATCAATCTTGAGGATATCAAGGCGCCCGAGTGTTTCATCGTCGAGAGAAAGTTAAGGGAGCGCTGCAAGATTCCGGTGTTTCACGATGACCAGCACGGCACCGCGATCACCGTCGGCGCCGCCTTCCTCAGCGGGCTGAAAGTCGTCGGCAAGGAGATCGACAAGGTCAAGCTGGTGGTTTCGGGCGCGGGTGCTGCGGCGCTGGCCTGCCTTGGCCTGCTGGTCAAAATGGGTTTGCGCAAGGAAAACATCGTTGTCACCGATATCAAGGGCGTGGTCTACCGGGGCCGCAAGGAGGAGATGGATCCTGACAAGGAACAGTACGCGGTCGATACCAGGGCGCGCACGCTGGCGGAAGTGATCGGCGGCGCCGATGTGTTCCTGGGACTGTCGGCGGGCGGCGTGCTGAAGCCCGAGATGGTCAGGCAAATGGCCGGCAAGCCGCTGATACTCGCGCTCGCCAATCCCGAACCGGAAATCCATCCTGCGCTTGCCAAAGCGGCAAGACCGGACGCGGTGATCGCCACCGGCCGCTCGGATTATCCGAACCAGGTCAACAACGTATTGTGCTTTCCGTTCGTATTTCGCGGCGCACTCGATGTCGGCGCCACCACCATCACCACCGAAATGGAACTCGCGGCGGTGCACGCGATCGCCGAGCTGGCTCAGGCCGAGCAGTCCGACATCGTGGCCATGGCCTATGGCGAGCAGAACCTGTCTTTTGGTCCCGACTACCTGATTCCCAAACCCTTCGATCCGCGCTTGATCGCCAAGGTTGCGCCAGCGGTAGCCAAGGCCGCGATGGAAAGCGGCGTGGCGACACGTCCCATCGCTGATTTCGATGCTTATCGCGAGCGCCTCAACCAGTTTGTCTATCACTCTGGTCTCATTATGAAACCGGTGTTCGCCGCGGCCAAGCAGTCGCCCAAACGCGTCGTCTACGCCGAAGGCGAGGAGGAGCGTGTGCTGCGCGCGGCGCAGGTGGTGGTCGATGAGGGCATCGCGCGTCCGGTACTGATCGGCCGACCGGAGGTCATACGCACGCGCCTGGAGCGCCTGGGGTTGCGTCTGCGCAAGGACGAGCATTTCGAACTGGTTGATCCCGGCAACGATCCGCGTTACCGCGAATACTGGACCGAATATCACCGCCTTGCGGCGCGCCACGGGGTCACGCCCGAGATTGCCAAGCTCGACATGCGCCGGCGCGCCACGCTGATCGGGGCGATGTTGATGCATATGGGTGCGGCCGACGCCATGCTGTGCGGCATTCTTGGCCGTTACCACAGCCACCTGCGTTTCGTCGATCTGGTGACAGGCAGGCGCCCGGGGGTCAGGAATTATGCGGCGATGAACATGCTGATCCTGCCACGGCGCACCCTGTTCATTTGCGACACCTATGTCAATTTCGACCCCACCGCGGAGCAGGTGGCCGAGTCGACGATACTGGCGGCTGAGGAGGTCAGCCGCTTTGGCCTGACGCCCAAAGTGGCGCTGTTATCGCACTCGAGCTTCGGCGCCGCCGATACCCCGACCGCACGCAAAATGCGTGAGGCGCTTGCGATCATCACCAAGACCGCGCCCCAACTCGAGGTCGAAGGCGAAATGCAGGGTGATGCCGCGCTCTCCGAGGAGATTCGCCTCAAGGTGTTTCCGGATTCGCGGCTGAAGGGCGAAGCCAATCTGCTGGTGATGCCGACGCTGGATGCCGCCAATATCGCCTTCAATCTGCTTAAGAATTCCGCCGGAGACGGTATCACCATCGGTCCCATTCTGCTGGGTAGCGCGAAGCCGCTGCATATTCTGACTCCGAGTGCGACGGTGCGGCGCATCGTCAACATGACCGCGCTCACCGTGGTCGACGCCGGCGCCCAGCGCGGCGAGCAGAAAAGTTTGATCTAGTGAGCGAAAAGCGGTAAGCAGTAAGCGGTGAGCAGTGAGCAGGAAAAGCGAAAAATTAAATCCCCCGCAGTTTTGCCGCTCACCGCTTACTATTCTACGGAGACGCAATGGCCAAGAACGTACGCATCGAACACGACACCATGGGCGACATCGAAGTGCCCGCCGACAAGCTGTGGGGCGCGCAGACGCAGCGCAGCCTGCATCACTTTCATTTTCCGGGCGAAATCATGCCGATGGAGGTCGTCCACGCGCAGGTGCTGGTGAAAAAAGCCGCGGCCGCGGTCAACATGGCGCTCGGCGTGCTCGACAGGAAAAAGGCGCAGCGATCATCAAGGCTGCGGATGAGGCGCTCGCCGGCAAGCTCGATGCGCATTTCCCGTTGGTGAC
>JAIESJ010000293.1 GCA_019746155.1 Burkholderiales bacterium | reverse complement strand
TATCGCCAAAGTCGCGGCGGCACTCTCGGAGCGCATGGCGCAGCTCGACGGCGCCGAAGCGGAGTATTACCGCGCGCGGACGAAGGCGTTCCTCGAGCGCTGGCAGCAAGCCACTGCGCGCTGGGAGAGCCAGAGTGCGCCGCTCAAGGGTATGCCGGTAGTCGTTTATCATAAGAACATGTCATACCTGATCGCCTGGCTGGGCATGCGCGAAGTCGGCGCCCTGGAGCCGAAACCCGGCTTGCCGCCCACTACGGCGCACTTGAGCGATTTGCTGGCGCGGCTTGCCAAGGACCCGGCGAAAGTCATCGTGCGCTCGGCCTACAACGATCCGCGTGCGGGAGAGTGGCTGGCGGAGCGCGCGAAGATCCCCGCGGTGGCGCTGGCTTTCACGGTCGGCGGTACCGACAAGGCGCAGGACCTGTTCGGCCTGTTCGACGACTCGCTGGCGCGATTGCTCGCGATCGCGAAATGAATACCGCTGCGCTCGACTTCAGCATCCTGTGGCCGGCGTTTGCGGCGGGCCTGCTCGTCACGGCGACGCACGTGCCGCTCGGCGTCCAGGTGCTGAACCGCGGCATTGTTTTCATCGATCTCGCGATCGCGCAGATCGCGGGCCTCGGTGTCATTTTTGCCGATTGGATGGGGATCGAGCCGCAGGGCTGGCTGGTGCAGGCCTTTGCGCTGCTGGCGGCGCTGGCCGGCGCGCTGCTGCTCACCTGGACCGAGAAGCACTGGCCGGAAGTGCAGGAAGCGGTGATCGGCGTGAGCTTCGTGCTCGCCGCCAGCGGCGCGCTGCTGCTCGTCGCCAGCAATCCGCACGGCGGCGAGCATCTCAAGGAGTTGCTGGTCGGACAGATCCTGTGGGTGAGCCCGGGGCGACTGGTGATCGTGGCGCTGGTTTACGCCGCGTTGCTCGGCATATGGTTCACACGCGGGGAACAAACCGGACGCATGGGGTTCTACCTGTTGTTTGCCTGCGCCGTGACGATTTCGGTCCAACTGGTCGGTTTGTATCTGGTATTTACCACGTTGATCGTGCCGGCGCTGGCGGCGCGTCGTGTCGCTCGCCATCGTCTCGCCTTCGGTTATGCCCTGGGCGCCGTGGGTTACGCGCTCGGGCTGATTGTTTCCACCGTCTCGGATTTGCCTGCCGGGCCCGCCATCGTCTGGATGATGACCGTCCTCGCCATCGCCGTGTTCGCACTCTCCGCGGGGCGGCGGCGCGCGGCGGGTTGAAATGGAAGCGAGTTCGCCCGCCCGCCCGGGTATGGTAAGGTGATCGACCCATTGCCGGTCGTTTGTACTGCACATTTATCGGGCTCATCGGGCCATGGCGCGCGTTCCCCACCTTGCCGAAACGGCTGAAGAAGCTGTGCCTGATTATCGGCGGCGTTCGCGGCGCATGTTGATGGTGTGGCTGGCGCTGAGCCTCGTACTGCATGGGGCGCTGCTCGTTGCACTGTCCGGATTCGTTCAGAACCGTGAACCCCCGAAGGTGCAGGTTCTCGATGTCGTCTTATTGCGGGAATCCGGACGCCCCGCCCCCGCAGAAACCCGTGCAGAGGTTCTGCCCGAGCCGCCCCGCAAGCGTCCGCGCGACATTCCGGCAAGCACGAAAAATTCCGAACAGCGGGCTGTGGAACCAGTCCGCAAGCCGGAGTCCGAGCCGATCAAACCCGCGACAATTGCCGTTACGGAGCCGATGCGGGCGCCCGATTCGTTTCCGCTCCCGGCTCTCTCCGCAAAGCAGGGTGAGGCGCGTCCGTCAACGCCACGCCGGACTGAAGTGGCCGTGGCCGGCCGCGATATTGCCGCCGCCTCCCCGCCCGATTTCAATGCCGCGTACCTACGCAATCCGCCTCCGCCTTATCCGCTCGTGGCGCGCCGCAATGGCGAGCAGGGCACGGTGACGCTCAAGGTACTGGTGACGCGAGAGGGCATTCCGGCGAGCGTCGCGGTCGAGAAAACCAGCGGTTCCTCTCATCTCGACAATGCCGCGCTGGAAACGGTCAGGACCTGGCGCTTTGTTCCCGCGCGCCAGGGTACGCAGCCGGTGGAAGCCTGGGTGCTGGTGCCCATCGTGTTCAGGCTCGAAGGAACGTCCTGAGGGCGCCGCGGTATAATGGCTCCTTGAATTCATCGCGGCAGCCCTTATTTACCGGAAATGAGCGGGGCAGCGCATGTCGGCCCGTGCTGCCGCGCCGCCTGAAATCGATCATTCCAACCTGACACGCTTTCCCCAATGGCCAACGAAATCTTTCACGGTACGACCATCCTGTCGGTGCGGCGCGGCAAGCGTGTCGCGCTGGGCGGCGACGGCCAGGTTACGCTCGGCAACGTCGTGGTCAAGGCCGGTGCGCGCAAGGTGCGGCGCCTGTATCACGACAAGATACTCGCCGGATTTGCCGGCGGCACGGCGGATGCCTTCACGCTGTTCGAGCGCTTCGAGGCCAAGCTCGAAAAGCACCAGGGCAATCTGCTGCGTTCCGCGGTGGAGCTGGCCAAGGACTGGCGCACAGACCGCATCCTGCGCCGGCTCGAAGCCATGCTGGCAGTGGCGGATCGCGACAGTTCGATCATCATCACCGGCAACGGCGACGTGCTGGAACCCGAACAGGGGTTGATGGCGATCGGCAGCGGCGGCTCCTTTGCCCAGGCCGCGGCGCGCGCGCTGCTCGAGAACAGCGATCTGCCGCCGGAAGAAATCGTCAAAAAAGCGCTGGCCATCGCCGGTGATCTGTGCATTTATACCAACCAGCAGCATGTGATCGAAGTCTTGGAATAAAAGCTAGCCACGGAGAACACAGAGGCCACAGAGGCCACAGAGAAAATCCCGACCCTCGGCTTTTTCAGCAGTTGCTCTCTCTGTGTTCTCTGTGACCTCTGTGGCTAAGACAGGTTTTCATTTATGTCCCAAATGACCCCTCAGGAAATCGTCCACGAACTCGACAAACATATCGTGGGGCAAGAAGACGCCAAGCGCGCGGTCGCGATTGCGCTCAGAAATCGCTGGCGCCGGCAGCAGGTGGGCGAGCCGCTGCGCCAGGAGATCACGCCCAAGAACATCCTGATGATCGGGCCCACCGGCGTGGGCAAGACCGAAATCGCACGGCGGCTCGCCAAGCTCGCCGACGCGCCGTTTATCAAGGTCGAGGCGACCAAGTTCACCGAGGTCGGTTATGTCGGCCGCGATGTCGACACCATTATCCGTGATCTGGCCGAGATCTCGGTCAAGAACACGCGCGAGCAGGAAACGCGCAAGGTGCGCCATCAGGCCGAAGACCTTGCCGAGGAGCGCATCCTGGACGCGCTGCTGCCGCCGGCGCGTGAGGTCGGTTTTCAATCCGCCGCGCCGGAAACCGACAACGTCACGCGCCAGAAATTCCGGAAAAAGCTGCGGGAAGGCGAACTCGACGACAAGGAAATCGAAATCGAGGTCGCCGCGGTGCAGGCGCACATGGAAATTTTTGCGCCGCCCGGAATGGAGGACCTGACTTCGCAGATACAGGGCATGTTCCAGAATCTCGGCGCTGGCCGCAAGAAGCTGCGCAAGCTCAAGATCAGGGAAGCGATGAAGCTTCTCACCGAGGAGGAGGCGGCGAAACTCATCAATGACGAAGACCTGAAACTGCGCGCGATCAACAATGTCGAACAGAACGGCATCGTGTTCATCGATGAAATGGACAAGATCGCCAGCCGCTCCGAGGTGTCGGGCGCCGACGTATCGCGCCAGGGCGTGCAGCGCGATCTGCTGCCGCTGGTCGAAGGCACGACGGTCTCGACCAAATACGGCATGATCAAGACCGATCACATCCTGTTCATCGCAAGCGGCGCTTTCCATCTTTCCAGACCCTCCGATCTGATTCCGGAACTGCAGGGGCGCCTGCCGATCCGCGTCGAGCTGAAGAGCCTGAGCGTCGCGGATTTCGAGCAGATACTCACCAATACCGACGCCTGTCTCACGCGCCAGTACCAGGCACTGCTTGAGACCGAGGGCGTCAAACTCGAATTCAGGCCGGATGCAATCAGGCGCCTTGCCGAAATCGCCTGGCACGTCAACGAGAAGACCGAGAACATCGGTGCCCGCCGGCTCTACACGGTGATGGAAAAGCTGCTCGAGGAGATTTCGTTCAACGCCGGCAGGCGCTCCGGCGAGACCATCGTCATCGACGCCCGTTACGTCGACGAGCGCTTGAAGGACCTCGCGCAAAGCGAAGATCTGGCGCGCTACGTGCTGTAGTTGTCACGGTTCGGAGCGGTGCTTGACCATGTTCGCGGGTGGGGCGTAATATCACCCGCCATGCGTTCGTCTTTTCACCGCTTCGCTGCCTGGATCGCCTTATTCGCGGTTCTGTTTGCTGCCGTTTCTCCGGCGGTGGCTGCGGTGCGCTATCTGTCTGACCCGATCGCATTCGCGGAAATCTGCCGTGCCGGCAATGCCGGCGCTGCTGCGGATGCGCAGGAAACGCCGGTGCCGCAACCGGGCGCTGCGCGTCAAGCGCATTGCATATTTTGCATAAGCGGCTCCTGGCAGGCTTCCGCCGTATCTGTTTTTGTATTCGATATCCCGCGCGTCTCTGAATTGGTTTTGCCCGTCGAAGGTGACGCCCCCCGTCCCTACGACTCCACTGCGTTTTCCCCTTCAAGCCCGCGCGCCCCGCCGCGGCTCATCTGACATCCCCGCAACATTTTTGACCGCGCCGTCCTCGCGTCGGTGAGCGGCCATCCGCGATTTGTGTTTATTGCGCACAAATCGCCACAACTCATTAACTTATTGTTTTTATATGAGATTTTTATGTCCCTCCTGTGGAGAATATTCATGGTGGTTTGCTTACTGCTGCCGGTGAGTGCCAAGGCGCAGACCGTGGAAGTGAAAGATGCCTGGATCCGCGGCACGGTGCCGGCGCAGAAAGCAACCGGGGCATTCATGGACATTACCAGCAAGGCGGCGGTGCGCCTGGTCGCGCTCGGCAGCCCGGTCGCGGGCAGGGTCGAGCTGCACAACATGAAGATGGAAAGCGGCGTGATGAAGATGTTTCCCGTAGACGGCATCGCTATCGCTGCCGGAAAAACCGTCAAGCTCGCGCCGGGCGGGTACCACGTGATGCTGATCGATTTGAATCGGCAGCTCAAACAAGGCGACCGGGTGCCGCTCAAGCTGACATTCGAACTTGCCGACAAGAGCCGCCAGACCATCGACATCAGCGCCGAGGTGCGCGACATCAAGGGCGAGCCGAGGCACAAGCACTGAATGATGGGTCATGACCATGATCGTTGTGCATGCCGGTTTCCAAAGGAACACATACAAGGGAGATTTCCAATGAGAGCAATACTCGCAGGTGCCGCGATGATGGGTTTGTTCAGCCCGAGTGCATGGTCGCAGTCTTCGCCCGCTCCGGTCACGACATTGCCGGAGGTGTCGGTTACCGGCACGCGGGAAAAAGAGCTGTTGGTAGAAACTCCGGCGTCGGTGGGCGTCATCAAGGGCGAGACGCTGCGGCAGGACAGGCCCGCCCACCCCGCCCAGATCATGGGGCAGGTGCCGGGGGTTGCGGTGGCCGTAACCAACGGCGAAGGGCACACTACAGCCATTCGTCACCCGTTCACGACGAACCCGGTCTATCTTTTCCTGGAGGACGGCATCCCGATTCGCTCCACCGGCTTCTTCAACCATAACGCGCTCTACGAGATCAACATTCCGCAGTCGGGCGGGATCGAAGTGATCCGCGGCCCGGGCACCGCCCTTTATGGTTCGGACGCGATCGGCGGCGTGATCAACGTGCTGACCCGCACGCCGCCGAGCAAGCCCGAGTTTACCCTTTCCGGTGAACTTGGCGGCTACGGTTTTGGCCGCATCCTCGCTGGGGGCGGGAACGCTTATGGGAACGATTCCTGGCGCGCAGACCTCAACCTGACCCACACCGACGGCTGGCGGGGGGCAACCGCCTACAATCGCCAGAGCGGCACATTCCGATGGGACCGTTCTTTGAGGTCGGACGCCATGTTGAAGACCGTGCTCGCTTTCTCGAACATCAGCCAGCAGACCGGCGCCAACTCGCCGCTGGTGCTAAGCGATTACATCACCAACCCTACCCGCAACTACCTGCCGATCGCCTACCGCAAAGTGGGTGCATTTCGCCTGTCCACCAGCTACGAGCGGGAATCCGGCGATACCCTGATTTCGATCACGCCGTACGTGCGCGACCACAGTATGGAGCTGCTCGCCTCGTTCACACTCAATTCCGATCCCACCGTGTCCACCACGGAGAACAAGTCCTTTGGCGTGATGGCGAAGTGGCGCAGGGATTTTCCGCAAATGATGCGGGCCCGGTTGATCGTTGGCGCCGATGTGGACGTGAGCCCGGGCGGACGGCAGGAGGACAGCCTCAACGTCAACGTGACCGGCACCGCACCGTCGCGCGTGTTCAATTCCTATTCGATTGCCCGGCGGGTATACGATTACGACGTGACGTTCCAGGGCATCTCACCCTATGTTCACGGCGAGTTATCACCGATGGGCAGGTTGCGTATGACTGGCGGCCTGCGTATCGATCATCTGAGCTACAGGTTTGACAACCACCTTGCCGGCGCGCCCGTTTTTGTTCCCGCAGGGGTAACGTTTCCCGGGGCGCGCTTCTACGGCCAGGCGAACAGCATCGATGTGACTTTCAGGCATATCAGCCCGAAACTGGGGGCCACCTACGCGCTCGGCAGAAACACCCACGTCTTTGCCGGCTACACCCACGGCTTCCGCGCGCCGTCCGAGGGCAATCTGTTCCGGCCGTCGGTCGGTGCCAGCGCGGCGGCGGCGCAAGCCTCGATGCAGTCGGCCCTTGCGCTCAAGCCCATCAAGGCCGATCAGTTTGAGATCGGCCTGCGTGGCCTGACCGGCAGCGTGTCATATGACGCGGTCGTCTACGATCTCACGAAACGGGACGACATCGTATCGCAGCGCGACCCTGTTACGACGCTTTCCCAGGCGGTCAACGCCGGCAAGACGCGGCACCGGGGCGTTGAGGTCGGCGCGGGCACACCGTGTGCGGGGAATTTCCGGCTGGATGTGGCGTTATCCTACGCCAGGCATACTTATGAGGATTGGGTGACAACGCAGGGCATTTTCTCCGGCAAGAACATGGAAGCAGCCCCGCGCGTCATGTCCAATACCCGGCTTACATGGCAGCCGGCGGCAGGCGCGCGGGTGCAACTGGAATGGGTGCGGCTGGGCTCATACTGGCTGGACGCAGCCAACACGCGAACGTATTCGGGCCACGATCTGCTCAACCTGCGTGCCAACTGGCCTATTGCCAGGGATGTTTCCTTTTTCGGCAGCATCTATAATCTGCAGGACAGGCGCTATGCGGATAGCGCCCAGCTCTCGAATAACCAACCAGTGCTGTCACCGGGGTTGCCCCGCACCCTGTACGCAGGAGCGGAAGCCAAGTGGTAAGTCGGGCAAGGACCAGTCTGCGTCTGCTCTGTGTCGGCCTGTTTTTTTGCTCCGCTGCACTTTCGCACGAGCAGCATGCCGATCATGAGGCTTCGAACGGGTCGTCCTCCAAAGCGGCGCGGGGCGATCTTGGATCATCCGCCACGTTCGACCCGCAGGGGACGCTATGGGCGGTCAGTAAGGACGGGGGGCATGTTGTCGTGCGCCGCTCTGGCGACCTTGGCCGCTCGTGGTCCAGAGCCGGCCCTGTCAACGCGGTGCCGGAGGCGGTTGGCGCCGACGGCGATTCGCGTCCCAAGGTCGCCGCCGGCCCTGGCGGCGAGATCTACGTCACCTGGACCAAGCCCCTGAGCAAGCCCTACACGGGGGATATCCGCTTTTCCCGTTCTGTCGATGGGGGGAAGACGTTCAGCGCGCCCGTGACGGTGCATACCGACCGACAGGAGATCACGCACCGCTTCGACGCGATCACGGTGAACCGCAATGGCCAAGTATTCATCGCCTGGATTGACAAGCGGGATCAGGCTGCCGCAGCCAAGGCGGGTGCTGCCTACCGAGGTGCCGCGGTGTACTACGCCGTATCGGACGACCGCGGCGCAAGCTTTCGCGGCGATTTCAAGCTTGGCGACCACAGCTGCGAATGCTGCCGCATCGCGCTCCTGCCCCGGGATGACGGGAGCGTACTTGCCATGTGGCGGCACGTGTTTGCGCCCAACATCCGCGATCATGCCATAGCGCAGATGAACCCCGACGGACGTGCCGGCACGCTGCGGCGCGCCACGTTCGACGATTGGCGCGTCGATGTCTGTCCCCACCATGGCCCGTCGCTCGCTGCGGATGCGGCAGGACGTCTGCACGCCGTCTGGTTCACGCAAGGGTCCAAGCGCGCCGGGGTGTTCTACAGCCGGCTGAAAGACGGCGGCGTGGAGGCACAACGGCGCGTGGGTGCCGAGACCGCCGAGCACGCGGACCTCGCGATTTCCGGCCAGCGGGTGGCGGTGGCATGGAAGGAGTTCGACGGCGAGCGCTCGCGGTTGCGGGCGATGCTCTCGGAGGACGGCGGCGACAAATGGCGCGAACGTCAGCTGGCCGCCACGGCGGGCGCTTCGGATCAGCCGCGTTTGCTGGAACGGCAGGGGCGGTTTTACGTGTTCTGGAATACCCGCCAGGAACCTCTCAGCGTGATACCCCTGCCATGATCCGCGTGTTCTCCCGGGTTGCGGCATTTGGTTTTGCCCTGATGTTTACGGCATTCGCGCTGCCTGCAGCCGCTGCCGCATCGACTTACGAATTGCGGCCGTTTGATGCGAGGAGCCTCAACGCGATCCGGGAAGCCCGTGCCGGCAGGCCCTTCGTGCTCGCCTTCTGGTCAATCTATTGCGAACCATGTCGAGAGGAAATGGGGCAATGGAGGTCCATTCAGCGCAAGTACCCTGACGTGCCCATCCTGCTGGTCTCTACCGATCCGCCGGAGGAGCGGGTAACCGTGGCCAGGTTTCTGTCCCAATATAATCCGGGCCGGGTCGAGACCTGGGCATTTGCCGATGATTTCGCCGAGCGCGTGCGTTTTGCCGTTGACCGCACCTGGCGCGGAGAACTGCCGAGGACCTACCTCTTCGACGCCGGACATCGCCCCGAGGCGCGCAGTGGCCGCCTGGATCGACGCTGGATCGAGAATTGGCTTGCCCGACAGTCGGCGATACCGCGGCGATGAGGCGGTGGACGGTTGGTCCTGACCCGGGGGTCGGGGTCGTCGCGAGGCGTAAGGGCCGAAAACCGGGGCTTGGTGTCCTCGGCGGACTTCAGCGCACCGTCACCATCGGTTTGATCCCCAGGCTCTGGCCGATGCGATCGGCGGCCTGCTGCGCTTCTCCCGGACTGGCATACGGCCCTGCGTGCACGCGGAACCACCCGTCGCGCGGGAAGACGTGCAAGGCCTGCGCCAGCCAGTCGATCTGGGCCCTGAGCCTGGCAAGGTAGTTCTCCGCATTTTCTTGCGATCCGAACGCGCCGAGTTGCAGGTAGATGCCGGACGCATCGCGGGTTAACGGCACGGTCGGCGCCGCGGGTTCGGGCTCACGCTGAACGGCCGCGGCCGCATTCTCTTGCACCGTACCGGCGGCGGGTTGTGCCGGGGCTCGCGCGGAGGCCGCCATGGCCGGCGCGACTTCATCGCCGGGAAGAATGGCCTCCACCTCCACCATTGCGCTGCCGCCGGCAAGCACCCCGAGCTTGTGGGCGGCGGTATATGAAAGATCGATCAGCCGCTGATCGACAAACGGCCCCCGGTCATTGATGCGCACCACCACCGATTTGCCGTTGGCGAGATTGGTGACGCGTGCGTAACTCGGGATCGGCAGCGTGGTGTGCGCCGCGCTCATGCCGTACATGTCGTAGATTTCCCCGGAGGAAGTCATCTTGCCGTGATAGCGGCGCCCGTACCAGCTTGCGATGCCGCGCGCCTTATAGGGGACAAGCGAAGTCATCGGCGTGTAGTTCCTGCCCATCACGGTGTAGGGCCGGCTTGCGCCCCGATGCAGGGGTTCCACTCGGGGGACCGCGTCCGGGATGCGGTCGATGTCGGCGGGCGGGTTGTCGCCGGGCCCGTCATCGAGATAGTAACCGCCGCCGCGCGGCGCCGGTGCGGAAGAGGGCGTTTTGGATGCCGCGGGCGCGCGCTCGATGCGGGGCAATTTGCTCACGGTGCCGCAGCCCGCGAGCGTAATCGCAGCGAATGCCGCAATTACGCAGAGAGGCGGGAGGCGGGAGGCGAGAGGCGCGATTTTCGCGCTTCGCGCGCCGATTACTTTTTTCAACCCCTCACTCCTTACGCCTCACGCCTCACGTTTGCACCAGCTTCTTGTGCGTCTGGATGCTCATCAGGATACCGAAGCCCAGACAGATCGTCACCAGGGAAGTTCCGCCGTAGCTGATCAGCGGCAGCGGCACGCCCACCACCGGCAGGATGCCGCTCACCATGCCCATGTTGACGAAAGCATAGGTGAAGAAGGTGAGCGTGATCGCGCCGGCCAGCAGGCGCGTGAACAGCGTCGGCGCATTGGCGGTGATGACCATGCCGCGCGCGATCACCAGCAGGAGCAGGAACAGCAGAACAAGATTGCCGAACAATCCGAACTCCTCGGAATAGACCGCAAAGATGAAATCGGTGGTGCGCTCGGGAATGAAGTCGAGATGGGTCTGCGTGCCGTTCATCCAGCCTTTTCCGAAGACTCCTCCCGAGCCGACGGCGATCGTCGATTGTATGGTGTGATAGCCCGAACCCAGCGGATCCTGCGCCGGGTCGAGCAGCATCAGGATGCGCTGGCGCTGATAGTCGTGCAGGACCGACCATAGAAACGGCAGGCTGGCGAGGCCCGCCACGATGATGCCCGCGATGATGCGCCAGGACAGTCCGGCCAGGAACAGCACAAAGCAGCCGCTGGAGAAGATCAGCACCGCGGTGCCGAGGTCGGGCTGGCGCGCGATCAGGCCCACCGGCACCAACAGGAATACGGCCGCGAAGAGATAGTTCTTGAGCCGCAGGGTCGCTTCGTAGCGGTCGAAGTACCACGCCAGCATGAGCGGCACCGCGATTTTCATCAGCTCCGAAGGCTGGATACGGGTGACGCCGACATGCAGCCAGCGGCGCGCGCCGTTGACGACATCGCCGAACAGCGCAACCCCGATCAGGAGCGCCAGCCCCAGCAGATAGACCGGAAGCGACAGACGCGTCAGGTAATGCGGCGGGATGTTGGCGAACACCCACATCACGGTCAGCGCAACCAGCATGTTCATCAACTGTGCACTGACGCGCGCCAGACTCGCATTCGACGCGCTGAACAGCACGACGAGCCCCGTTGTCATCAGCAGCAGAATGGCGACAAACAGCAATCCGTCGATGTGCGCCGTGAAAAAACGCGCCATCCGTCTAATCGCTGGTGCCACTGTCGTCATCCTTGACCGGCTTGGCGATGTCCTTGCCAAGCAGATAGTAGTCGAGCACCTGACGTGCGATCGGTGCGGCGGCGCGCGCCCCGAAACCTGAGTTTTCCACGACTACAGCGAGCGCGATTCTGGGGTTTTCTGCCGGGGCATAGGCGATGAACAGCGCATGGTCGCGATGGCGTTCGTGAACGCGGCCCTCGACGTATTTTTCCCCCTGCTTGATGCCGATCACCTGTGCGGTACCGGTCTTGCCTGCGCTTGCATATTCCGCGCCGGCAAAGGCGCGTGCCCCGGTGCCTTCCTTGTTGACCCCGACCAGCGCCTGCTTGATTACCGCGATATGTTCGGGTTTCAAATCCAGATTTCGCAGTGGCTTGGGCTCGACGGGAGTGCGCTCGCGGGTGGTGACGTTCTCCACGTAATCGACGATGTGCGGCCGGAACATGACGCCGTCTTTCGCAAGGGTGGCGATGGCGGATGCGAGCTGCAGCGGCGTATACGCATTGTAACCCTGCCCGATGCCGATGCTGATGGTTTCTCCCGCGTACCATTTCTGCTTGAAACGGCGCATCTTCCACTCCTGCGAGGGAAGTATGCCGGCCGATTCGCCGGCGATGTCGATGCCGGTGCGGCTGCCGAAGCCGAACCGGCCCATGAATTTCGAGATGTTGTCGATCCCCAGATCATTGGCGAGCACGTAATAGTAGGTATCGCACGACACGACGATGGATTTGTACATGTCGACCAGGCCGTGCCCGCCCACTTTGTCGTCGCGGAACACGTGACCGCCGAAGTTGAAGTAGCCTGGATCACTGATCGCCTGCTGCGGCGTGCGTTTGCCGTAGGTCAACGCGGCGAGCGCCATGAACGGCTTGAACGTGGAGCCGGGGGGGTAAGTTCCCGCAAGCGCGCGGTTGATCATCGGCCGGTCCGGCGAATTATTGAGTTCATGCCAGTTCTGGGGATCGATGCCGTCGACAAAGAAATTCGGATCGAAACCCGGCTTGCTGACGAACGCCAGCACCCCGCCGGTATCCGGTTCGATGGCGACCAGGGCGCCGCGTCTGTCGCCGAATGCGCGATAGGCTATTTCCTGAAGCTTGGCGTCGAGTTTCAGAACCAGATTGTTGCCGGAGACCGGGGGGGTGCGCGAAAGCGTGCGCACGGCGCGTCCTCCGGAGTCCACCTCCACTTCCTCGACGCCGGTGGTGCCGTGCAGGAAACGCTCATAGCTGTGCTCCAGCCCGGTTTTGCCGATGTAGACCGTGCCGCGGTAGTTGGACAGCCGATCATCGGCTTCGAGCTGATCGAGATCGCGCTGGTTGATGCGGCCGATGTGTCCGACGACGTGCGAGAACAGCTCGCCCTGCGGGTACTGGCGGAAAGGACGCGCATTGATTTCCACGCCCGGGAAACGATAGCGATTCGCCGCAAAGCGCGCGATCTCTTCGTCCGAGAGGCGGGTGCGGATCGGCAGGCTTTCGAAGTTCCTGCTCTCTTCCATGAGCTTGTTGAAGCGCCGCCTGTCCTTGGGGGCGATTTCAATCAGCGTGGAAAGCTCTTCGATGAGTGCATCGAGGTCTCCGGCCTTGCCCGGCGTGATCTCCAGCGTATAGGCCGAATAGTTGTGTGCAAGCACGACCCCGTTGCGGTCGACGATGATGCCGCGGTTGGGGACGATGGGTACGATCGAAATACGGTTGGCCTCGGCAAGCGTCTGGTAATGATCGTGCATGACGACCTGCAGGTAGAAGAACCTGAGGAAGAGCAGCACGAACATCAACAGCACGAAGCCGGCCGCCACGGCCAGCCGCCGCCTGAAATGATAGATCTCGAGCCGGGAGTTGCGCAGCTCGATGCCCGGGTTGACCGTCAGCTCAGACATGATCGGGATCGGATTCCGGGCGCTGCGGCAGCTTGAGCAGCACGGAGAGCGGCGGCCACAGGGCGCCCGCCACAAAGCTGCCGAGAAAATATTGGTAACCCGGGAAATCGCTGCCGGCAAGCATCCTGATGATCAGCACAACCAGATCGTTGAACAGCAGCAGAAGTATTACGTGCAGCACTTGGGGCGTAAGCGTGAACATCTGCACCCGGCGGTGCAGCACGATGCCGGCATAGGCAAGGATGGAATAGGCGAGCGCATGCTGGCCGAACAGGCTGCCGTCCGCCACGTCCATCATCAGGCCCAGTACCCAGGCGGCCGTAAAGCCGATCTTGCGCGGCTGCTCAATGCACCAATAGAGCATGACGAGCGCCACGAAATCGGGCCTGATCCAGACCCAGAACCCGGACCAGGGCAAAAAATTCAGAAACAGCGCGGTAACCAGCGTCACGACGATAAAAGCCGGCCTGACCGGCAGCAGAATCTCCTGGGGTGTGGTGGCGCGTATTTGCATCAGCCGCCCCGCTTTCCTTTCTTGACGCGTTCCGGCCTGGTTTCCTCCGCTGGACGCTCCGGAAGGTTGCGTTCCTGCCCGACAACCAGTATCTGTCCGTGATTGTTGACGCCGGCCAGAGGTTTGCAGGTGATGCGCGCAAAGAGATAGGCCGCATTGCGTTCCACGTTGGTGACTTCGGCGACCGGCAACCCCGGCGGATAGACGCCGTCGATGCCGGAAGTCACCAGCCTGTCGCCATTCTGAAAATCGGTGTTGAGCGGGATGAACTTGAGTTCGAGCACGCCGTCATTTCCGGTGCCGGCCAGTACTGCCCGCAGCCCGTTGCGCAGGCTCTGCACCGGCACGACCTGTCCTTTATCGGTGATCAGGGTGACTTCCGACAGCCAGGGATAGACGCGCGTCACCTGGCCGATGACGCCGATGTGGTCGATTACCGGTTGTCCAGGCAGGATGTCGTGCTGGACGCCTTTGTCGATGATGATTTTGCGCGTGAAGGGATCGCGTGCCGCGTAGAGCACTTCAGCGAGTGTCGATTTGACTTCGACGCGCTTGCGCGCATCGAGCAGCTCACGCAGATGCGTGTTCTCCGCCTGTAGCGATTTGAGTTGTTGCAGCAGAACGGCATTTTCGATGTTCTGCCGGGCAAGCCGCGCATTATCGGCGCGCAGCGCCGAGTGCGTGACGAAAAACTCTCCGGCGCGATGCGCGATGCTGGCCGGCGCGTTGGCGACGCGCTGCAGAGGATAGATGATGACCGAAACGGATTTGCGCAGCGTTTCGAGATATTTGAAGCGCGCGTCGGCAAAGAGCAGGGCGAGCGACAGCAGCGAAAAAATCAGCAGGCGGGCAAGAGGAGTGGGGCCGGTCTTGAAAAAAGGGGGCGGAGAGTATTCCATTTAGCTCGATGTCCCGTGTTCCATGTTTCGGGTCAAAGCCGGCGCCGGGGACGCGCAAAACTCAACTCGGAACATGGAGCATGGAACTCGGAACCCTGCCTCAGTCATTCGTGAAAATGCTGCCCAGCCGCTCGATTTTCTCGAGCGCCATGCCCGAGCCGCGCACGACGCAGGTGAGCGGGTCTTCGGCGACGATGACCGGCAGGCCGGTCTCCTCCATGAGCAGGCGGT
>JAIESJ010000047.1 GCA_019746155.1 Burkholderiales bacterium | reverse complement strand
AATTTTTCGGTATGGCTCAAGCGTCTCGGCGTGCGGATGTTTGCGGCCGAGGCCCGGCTGCTCGGCGGACAGCGCGTGGCGCTGCATCCGGGCTCGCATGGCGCGGCGCATGCCGAGGTGCCGCATAGCCTGCAGGCCGGGCGCATCATTCTTGCCGCCGGTTCCGCGCCGCGGCAGCTGGACACCTGCCCGACCGACGGCGGGCGCATCTTGAATTCGCGCGATTTCATGTTGAAACTGACGCAGTTGCCGGAGTCGGTGCTGTGCATCGGCGGTGGCGCAGTCGGCGTCGAACTCGGATTCCTGCTGCACCAGTTCGGCTCGCGCGTATGCATCGTCGAGCAGCGCAGCCGGTTGCTCGACCGGCCACGCATCCCGGAGCGGGCAAGCGCCATGCTGGAGCGCAAGTTTGCGCGCATTGGCATCGAGGTGCGCAAGAACGCGTCGGTGTCGGATTACGCCGTGGCGCGCGATGGGATCAAGGTGAATCTCAGCGATGGTTTCAGCGGCACGTTTGAAAAAATCCTGGTGGCGGTCGGCAGGCAACCTCAGGTTGACGGGCTCGGACTGCGCGAGGCCGGTGTCGTGGTGAACGCGGAAGGATTCGTGCAGGTCTCGGAATACCTGGAGACCAGCGCGGCAGGCATTTACGCGATCGGGGATATGAAGCCGGGCCCGATGACGGCGAATGCCGCATTGCACGACGCCAAGGTCGCCGCGGGCAACGCGATCAATGGCAACCTGATGCGCGCGAATTACCACAAGGTGCCGGTGGTCATCGATTCGGCGCTGGAAATTGCCGCGGTCGGGCTCACCGAAAATCTTGCCGAAGCGGCTGGCTTCGAGCCCGACGTGGCGCTGTCGAGTCTCGGCGGCTCGGGAAAGGCGCGTGCCCGCCATGATTACGAGGGCTTTATCGAGGTCGTGCACGATGCCGAAACGGGACAGTTGCTCGGCGGCTGCATCGTCGGACCTGAAGCCGGCGAGCAAATCCACATGCTCGCGGCAGCATGCCAGTCGGCGCGCGGGTTGTGGTTTCTCCGGGACATGAGCTACAGCCACCCGTCGTGGTGCGAGGAACTCGAGACGGCGGTTGACCCTTACGCTGCGGCGTTGGTGCGGTCGGAGAAAACCATTTTCCCGCCCGGGATTTTTGCCGGGCAGCTATGAGCATAGAACGTGCGCCATGTTCCCGGGCCGCGGTAATGAGCCGGTATCAGTCGATTGCCTTGTGCAAAGGATGTGAACGATGAATTTCCTCCATGATTTCATGAAACCTCTCCCCCGGCATGCGCCGGCGCAACGCGGTGCGGTATATCTGGTCGGCGCCGGCCCGGGCAATCCCGAACTGCTCACGCTGCGCGCGGCACGGCTGCTGCAGCAGGCCGATGTCGTGGTATACGACAATCTCGTCGCGCCCGCGATCCTGGAACTGGCGCGCGCGGCTGCCAAACGCATTTACGTCGGCAAGCGCAGTGGACAGCACACTATGCCGCAGCAGTCGATCAGCGATTTGCTGGTGCATCTCGCGCGCCAGCACAAACGGGTGATGCGGCTGAAAGGCGGAGACCCGTTCATTTTCGGTCGCGGTGGCGAGGAAATCGAAACGCTGGCGAGCCGGAATATTCCGTTCGAGGTGGTGCCCGGCATCACGGCGGCTGCGGGCGTTGCCGCATATGCCGGCATCCCGTTGACGCACCGGGATCACGCACAATCCTGTGTCTTTGTCACCGGCCACCTGAAGGATGGCAGCATGAATCTGGATTGGGGCGCGCTGGCGCGACCGAACCAGACGGTGGTGATTTACATGGGGTTGCTAGGCCTTCCGACATTGTGCGCGCAGCTCGTCGCGCACGGACTCGCGGCAACGACGCCGGCCGCGATCGTGCAGCAGGGCACGACTGACAGCCAGCGCGTGCTGACCGGCACGCTGCAAACGCTGCCGGCGCTCGCCGTTGCGGCGCGATTGGCGCCGCCTACGCTGATCATCATCGGCAGCGTCGTTAGCCTGCGCGACAAATTGTCGTGGTTCGAGACTGAGGGCGAGCAGCTCAGCTCCACAGTGCTCGAAGAACGGCGTGGCTGAGTTTCTAGCGCCGGGGTTCGCGGCACAGCGGCATGAGTTCCTGCCGGCAATGCCGAAACCGCCCGAAACGAATTGATGGCTCAGTTGCCCGAAGGCGTGCGGGACCCGGCGAGTTTGCGCTCGACGGCGAACACCGCGGCCTCGACGCGTGATGACAGGTTGAGCTTGCTGAGAATGTGCCGGACGTGCATTTTGACCGTATCAGTGCTGATATTAAGAGCGCGCGCGATTGTCTTGTTGCTCTGGCCCTGCGCGAGATGCGATAGGATTTCACGTTCACGCTGCGTGAGCTGGTTCAGCAGCGAGCCGGCGCTGTCGCGCTTGTTGTCGAGCAGATTAACCAGTTTCGCGGTCATGGCCGGCGCGACCACGGTTTCCCCGCGCGCGGCGCGCTGCACCGCGTCCACCACTTCGTCCGGCTCCATGTCCTTGAGCAGGTAGCCGCGGGCGCCGGCGCGCAGCGCGTTGGCGAGGTCTTCCTCGGCGTTGCTCACTGTCAACAGCAGGGTAGGGATGTCGATTCCCTCCTGGCGCATCTGTTTCAGCAGCGCTGTCCCGTCGACCGGCGGCATGTGCAGATCCACGATGGCGACGTCGGGTTTCAGCTCCTTCAGCAGCCGCCGCGCCTCGTCGGGGTTGCCGGTGATGCCCACGACCTTGATGATGCCGTCGCGCTCCAGCAGCTCCGCTAGGCCCTTGCGGAACAGCGTATGGTCATCGACTAGGACGATGCGAATCGGCGCCGTCATGCTTTTCTCAGCCTGCGCTGGCTTATCATGGGGAATTTCAGCTGAATCCGGGTGCCTTCGCCAACGTGGCTGGCAATGTCGATGTTGCCGTCGAGCCGCTGGGCGCGCTCACGCATGATATTCATCCCGAAATGCATGCCGAACCCGGTATGCCCGGTCCCGCTCAGTCCGATGCCATCGTCGTCTATCGTCACCATGTACTGATCGGCCACTGTTTCTACGCTGATGCGCACCTGACGCGCCCGTGCGTGCTTGGACACGTTGGCCAATGCCTCCTGCACGATATGGAACACCTGAACTTCCTGGTCGGGCGTGAGATTCATGTCCGGAACTAGGTTCACGAACTCGGCCCTGGTTCCGGTCTGCTTCGAAAAATCGTCGGCCACGTCCTTAAGCGCCGGTATCAGGCCGCGCGGGTCCATGCGGTGGCGGAACTGGGTCAGCAGTTCACGCAGCCGCGAGTAGGCCGATTCCATCGCGTCATCCACATCGCTCAGATATTTTCTGGCAAGCGGGTCATCACCGGTTTGTATGGCTTCATTGAGGAACGCGAGCCGCATTTTCATATAGGCCAACGTTTGCGCCAGCGAGTCATGGATTTCATTGGCCAGCATCTGGCGTTCGCTCATCAGCGTGATGCGGAGATTTTCGCGCTTGAGCCGGGCGTTTTCGAGCGCCATGCCGAGGTGCTCGCTGATCGAGCTGAACAGCAGCGCGACGTCTTCCGGCACCGGATCGTCTCCGGACAGGAACAGGTTATACACCCCCATGATCCGGCCTTTGTTGCGCAAAGGGATGGCGATGACGCGTTTGCAGGCAGCGCCGAAATACGCGAGCGCGGTATTTTCCCTGCACACTGAGATTTCCGCGGATTCAATCGAATGAGTGCGTGCTGCTTTGCCGCAGATGCCGCATTCGAGCGGCACGTATTGCTCGCGCTCGATCACTTCCTGCGGCAGGCCGATGGTGCCGACCAGCCGCAGGTGCGAGCCGTCAGGGGTCATCACTCGCACCGCGCCGCCAATGGCTCCGGCAAGCTTGACCATGGTGCTGAGGAATCGCTCGAGCAAGTCCTCCAGATCGCTGTCGGTGCTCAGGCTGGTCGTGATCTCGGACAGGGCGCGCAGCGCCGGGATCTTGTAACCGCCGTGCGCGCGCGCGGCCGTATTAGCATCAGTCAAATTGTCGTCACGTTCCATGTGCTCCAACCAAGAGAGCCATTCCAGTGCCTCGGTGTTCCTCCGGACCGGCCTGTGATCCACACACTGAGATCATACACAATATTTCATGATGGCAGTTTCTCTCCGGAAAAAGCGAAAGTGCTGGCGCGCTCGGTCAAGGCTTTCGAAATCAAGCTCTCGCAAGGCGCCAAGCCCGGCAAGGGCGGCGTCCTGCCGGGCGCCAAGGTCACCGAGGAAATCGCCAGCTGAGCGGAGCGGCGGCCTTCAACGTTGCTTTTCGATCCAGTAAATGGCCATCACCAGCGCAAAAAGGGCGATCTCTGCGAGCGTTACCATCAGGATGATGAACGTGATGCGTCGCGCCGAGGGCTTCATCGGCACCCAGATGTGGCGCATATACCAGCGCCATAGCGCGTATTTGCCCCAGCGCTGGTGGCGCTGCAGGTAGTCACGCAGCGCAACGCCCCATGCGTGCAGACTTCTGTCGACTTCGCCCGTATCCGCCGGTGCGCCAGCCGTATCCACATGGTAATGGTCGGTAATCCTGAGCCGGCTACCCGTTGATGCCGGCTCGATCCTGAAGTGCGTGGCGCGCTTGATGCCGTGGTTGTAATGCAGCGCGAATTCGTATTCCGAAGTGCGGTGGATCGAGCACTGCAGGTTGAATTCGCGATTGATGCTCAGGTTGCGGCAGGCGATGTCGACGCAATCGGGTCCGGCGTGGCGCCAGGCCCTGAATTCGAGATAGGGATTGATCCGGTACAGCCGTTCCAGATCCCGGCAGAAATCGGCCAGGGCCTGCGGCTCAAGCGGCGTGTCGATTACGACCCAGGCCGAGTCGGCGGAGGCGGATTCGGCCGGGGTCATTTCGGGTAAGGCACGATCAGCAGCGGCACGGCGAGCGCCCCGACCAGCTTTTCAAGCCGCATGCGCGAACGCAGGCCGGATGTTCCCGCCGGCCGCGGCGAGCCGATGACGACCAGATCGGGCTTGATCTCCGCGGCATGTTCAATCAGGCACAGCTCCGGTTTGCCGAGCAGTACTTTGGTGTGGCAGCGAACCCCACGCGTCTTGATTTCCTGTCCGAGCATCTCGCGGTGCTGCTCGATTTCCCGCGCCAGCTGTGCCTCGACGTACTTGCCGTAGGCGGCGCGGGTCGAGGCGTTGTTCAGCCAGTCATCGCCCATCATGCCGCCCCACAGGTCGGGCACGACGATCAGGTGAAACAGTTCCGTGCCGGCCCGGCACAGATCGAGCGCCATTTTTTCCGCGGCACGGGCGCCGGTGGTGCCGTGACTGGCCAACAGGAGGCGGGCGGGCGTTAACATGGCAAAAAAAACCCCGGTAAACGCGACGATGCGCTCACCGGGGGCGGGCGTCGGGCGCTGAATCAGACGAACAGATAGACCAGCAGCGCGATGATCAGCGACAAGCCCAGCGCCACGAGATCCTCATGGCGGTCCGTGCTGAAAATCGTCAGCGCCGTGCCGCGGTCAAATTTGTCTTCCTGCATCATGGCCGTATCCTCCGTCAAACCGTTTCGCTGACCAGCATCATCACCACGATCAGCGAACCGACCGCCTTGATGACACCGACGATGCTGCCGATCACCAGCGGCTGGCCGCCGGCCTGCCGGATCGAGGCTGCCGTGATCTGCATGCCCAGCCCGACCAGACCGAAGGTGAAGAACCAGGCGATCAGATCGCGGAACATGGCGATCTTGGCCGCGGTGTGGCGCACTGCGCGATGGGCCTTGTTCAGCACGGCAGTACCTTCTTTTGACATGATCTTGGCATTGATGATGCCGCGCAAGGTGGCGTCATCGTCCTCGGACATGACCTTCTTGTTGTCGATCAGCCTCTGCAGCGCCGCCCTCTGGTCCTCGCGCTTGACCTTCTCGGCATCCTTCCTGAGCGTCTCGACGTCGGCGTCTTTCAGGTAATTATTGATTTCCTTGCCGCTGCGATCCTTCTTGATCAGGGCCTTGTCGCTGTTGTCGAAATAAGCCCCCTGATAGTGGCGTGCCGGCGCGAAGATGCCGGTCGAGGACAGCAGGAACATCAGGATAAACCCGAGCACGAACACCGGAAACTTGCCCACGATCACTTGCATGACATCGACGCGCTCCGTGACGACCTCGCGCCTGACGTACCAGAGCGCGAGCCACAGCACGATGATCGGCAGGAACAGCACGCGCGTGATATTGAATATCTCGGCGACCTTGAGGGTTTCGATGCCGGTGGGCTGGAAGGCGAGCGCAGCGCCGGCGACCTGGGCTGAATTGAGGATGCCGGTGCCGGCCCAGGCGCCGAACTGGACATAGCCCATGCCGAGCGCCTTGCCGACGATCGGAAACAGGAACATGCACACCACGCCGAACAGCAGCACGGTGCCGATGGTGTAGGCGATCTCGATGGATTTGGCCTGTACCACGGGCGCCGCTGCGACCGACGCCGACACGCCGCACACGCCGATGCCCGCCGACATCACGCCGGTCATGGAATTGGGCAGGTTGCGTCGGGCCCCGATCCACAGCACCAGCCCGACCGATCCCAGCACAAACACGCCGATCAGCACGATCGACAGCTTGCCCAGTTGCGCGAGTTCGGCAAAGCTGTAGAGCGTGCCCAGAAGAATGACGCCCGTCTTCAGGCCCAGCCGCGACAGCCGGACGCCGTTCTGCGCCCAGCCGGGCACTTTGAACACGTTGACGATGATGATGCCGGCGATTATCCCCATCACCACGTAGTTGAGGTTGAGTATGTTTGCGAAGTTGAAACCGAGCGCGGGTTGCGCTTCGCGGCCCCATTTCGCCATCAGGGGATCGAGACCCCATTTGACGATGAACGCGACCAGCATGATGAAGGTGAGACCGGCGACGGTCGAGAGATAATAGTCGGTCTGGCCTTCTTTCGGACTGGCCAGCAGTTGCCACAGCCCGGCCAGGATCGCTACGGCGCCGAAGGCGTAGCCCAGCGTCTGCATTTCTCCGGCATGACGCCCGGTGTTCAGGAATGTGATGAGCGGTTCCATCACGCCGCTCTGCACCATGTAGGCGTAGGCGACCATGATGACGCCCATCACCAACGTCCACGGAGTTTTTTGTGTATAGACCATGCCCCCTCCTTTTTACGCAACAGTGTTGAACTGCCGATATCAAGCATCCAGGGCTACGGTTCCGGTATCATGTTTTTTACGCGCACGCTGTTGGGTGCGTTATCGGGAACCGCCGTGGCCGCAGGCAACTGAACAAGATTGCTTGCCGCTACGGATAATCACACAGGCCTATATAGTGTTATGTGACCCTTGACCAATGTCAAGCATCTTGGCGCCGGCGTTGTGCCGTTGGATATCAAGCGCATTGTCGGCCGCGCGATCCATAAGTTTATTAGATATCACCATTTATTAATTTAATCGGCCTTGTGCCGATGCACGGTGGCGCTCAAAGGTCTGACAGTTCGGTGAGTCCGGTGAGAACGGCATCAGGCTTGATGCCGAGCGCGTCGGGGCGGGCGCCGCTGCGGTTTATCCATAATGCGTTAAAACCGAAGGATTTAGCGCCGGCGATGTCCCAGTAATTCGAGGACACGAACCCGATTGACGCCTTGTCGACGCCAAGGCGGTCGATGGCGAGCTGATAGACGCGCGGGTCGGGCTTGTAGATTTTGATCTGGTCCACGCTCAGCACGGCATCCAGATAGGAAGCGAGGCCGGCATTTTTTACTGCGGTGTTCAGCATTGCCGGCGAACCGTTTGAAAGAATGACGCGCTTGTATTGTGCGAGGCGCGGCAGTGCTTCGAGGACGTCGGGAAATGGGGCGAGACGGTCGTAGGCATCCATCAGTTGCAGCACATGCGACGACTCGAGCTTCAGGTCCAGTGCACTGCAGGCATGGCGCAGGGCATCGGCAGTGATTTGCGCGAAATCCTCGTACCGGCCCATCAGACTTCTGAGCCACGTATATTCGAGTTGTTTGGCGCGCCACGACTGCGACAGCGCGGCGCCTTTCCCCGGAAACAGCTTTTCGCATAATGCGATGACCGTTTGTACGTCGAGCAACGTACCATAGGCGTCAAACACCAGCGCGTTAAATTTCAAGCAAGTTCTCCTTCATCCTGTCTTGAGACCCGGTCGGTCTGCCTGGCGCAGGCGCTATTCGTAGCGTTCGCTCCGAACCTTGCCGCGGAAAACGCGGTAGGAAAACGCAGTATATCCGATGATGAACGGCAACACAGTGAGCGCGCCGGCGAGCACCACACCCAGCGCAGAAGGATGTGCCGCAGCCTCCCAGATGGTGAGCCGGTCCATGACGATGTATGGGAACAGACTGTAGGCGAGACCGAGGAAAGCAAGGACATAGATCGCTACGGCGCCGGCAAACGGCCCCCACTCGGGCGCGGTTTCGCCATTTCTGAGCCGCCCGGTAAGGCACCACACCCACAGCCAAGCCACTGCCGTTGCAAGCGGCAACAGGATCAAGGCAGTGGTGCGCGGGAAGTCGAACCATCTGTCACGCACCGTTTCGCTGGCGAGCGGGGTCGCCAGGCTGACCAGCGCAACGCCGACCGCGACCCACATCAGGCCCCAGCGCGTCCAGCCGATCGCTTTCTTCTGCAGCGCGCCTTCGGTGCGCAGGATCAGCCAGGTTGAGCCCAGGAGCACGTAACCGCCGCAGACGCCTCCCGCCACGATCAGCGAGAACAGGAAATAGCCGATGCCCGATTCGAAGCCGGTGATGTAGCTGCCCAGCATCAGGCCCTGCGCGAGCGAGGCGAGGAAAGACCCGAACCAAAACAGCCAGTTCCAGAGTTCGCGATGCCAGCCTTCGGCCTTGATGCGGAATTCGAAAGCCGCACCGCGCAGCATCAGACCGATCAACATCGCCACCACCGGCAGGTACAGCGCGCCGAGAATCACCCCATGTGCGACCGGAAACGCAACCAGCAGCAGGCCCACGCCCAGCACGAGCCAGGTCTCGTTGGCATCCCAGAACGGGCCGATCGAGGCGATCATGACATCCTGTTCCTGCTCGTCGCCCGCCGGCATCAGCATGCCGACGCCGAGGTCGTAGCCGTCAAGCACCACATAGGCCAGGACCGCCACGCCCATCAGTACGGTAAAGACGAGAGGCAGATCAAGCGTCATGCGCGGCTCCCGCAGGCATCGTGGCTGGTCGCGGCGCGGCAGAATGACTCCCCTTGCCGGCGAGGTGTGTGAGCACGACCATATAGGCGAGCAGCATTAAACTGCAGGTAAGAATATAGCCGGTGAGACTGGCGCCGAGCTGCGCCCCGCCGACCGCGCCGGCGGCGTCAGCCGTTCTCAACAGGCCGGTCACAAGCCATGGCTGTCTGCCGGTCTCGGTGACGAGCCAGCCGGCGAGCGTCGCGACCCAGCCCGAGAAAGTGAAGGATGCGAATGCCCAGAGCAGCCAGCGCGGCGGATGCGAACTCCCACGCATCCGCCAGATCCCGAGCCAGGACAGCGCGAGCATCAGCACGCCCATGCCGACCATGACGCGGAATGCGAAGAAAACAGGCGCCACGGGCGGGGCGTCGGGCGCGAAGGCGTCGATGCCCTTCAGTTCGGCGCTGGCGTCGTGCTTCAGCACCAGGCTCGCCAGCTTCGGGATCTCGATCGCGTAATCATTGCGCTGTGTCCGGTCGTTGGGGATGGCGAACAGCACCAGGGGCACGTCCTTGCCGGTCTGCCATATGGCTTCGACCGCGGCAATCTTCGCCGGCTGATGCTCGAGGGTGTTGAGGCCGTGCAGGTCACCGACAAAAATCTGGATTGGCGCGAGTATTGCGGCAACCATGACGCCGGTGCGCAGCGTTTTCAGCGCCGACGTATCGCGGCTTTCGTTGAGCAACCGCCACGCCGAAAGCCCGGCGATCAAAAATGCTGCGGTCAATCCCGAGGCGAGCATCATGTGTGTAAAACGATAGGGAAACGAGGGATTGAAGATTACTTCGAGCCAGTTGCCGGCAATAATCTGGCCGTCGGCCGTATAGACGTATCCCGAGGGCGTCTGCATCCACGAATTGAGCGCGAGGATCCAGAACGCCGACAGCGTGGTTCCCAATGCGACCAGAACCGTCGCAGTCATGTGCATCCAGGGGGGCACCCGGTTCATTCCGAACAGCATCACGCCGAGAAACGTGGCTTCGAGGAAGAATGCGGTCAACACCTCGTATGCGAGCAGGGGGCCGGCAATGTTGCCGACGTGGTTCATATAGCCGGGCCAGTTGGTGCCGAACTGGAATGACATCACGATGCCCGATACCACGCCCATCGCGAAGGTAAGCGCGAATATCTTGGTCCACAGCCTGTAGGTATCTAGCCAGGCAGCGTCGCCGGTGCGCGCATATCGGGCGCGGAAATACACGAGAATCCAGGCGAGCGCGACCGTGATGCTCGGGAAGAGAATGTGGAAAGCAATATTCAGCCCGAACTGGGCACGGGCGAGAAGCAGGACGTTGCCGGTTTCCATGGCCTTGTCCGGCCATTTTAAGCGCTGGGGTGCCACGGCGTAAAGCGCGTTCGGGCGCGAGCGAGAAAATCCCGATGGGGACGGGCGGCCCACGCGCAGCGCTTGAAATCACAGACTAATCCCCCATTATGGTAAAAGTCACCGATTGATAACGGGCTTACCCATGCGATTCGATAAATTCACGACCAAGTTCCAGCAGGCCTTTGCCGACGCCCAGAGCGTGGCGGTGGGCAGCGATAATCCGTACATCGAGCCGCAGCACATGTTGTATGCGCTGCTCAACCAGCAGGACGGCGGCACGGCGTCGCTGCTGTCGCGCGCGGGCGTCAACGTGCAGGCATTACGCGGGGCGCTCAGGCAAAGCATTGACCGTCTGCCGAAAGTGGAAGGGCAGGGCGGCGAAGTCAATATTTCGCGCGAACTCTCCAATTTGCTCAATCTGACCGACAAGGAAGCGCAGAAACGCGGCGACCAGTTCATCGCTTCCGAGCTGTTTCTGCTGGCTTTGCTCAGTGACAAAGGCGAAACCGGCCGACTGCTGAAACAATCGGGCGCAAATCGCGAACATCTGGAACAGGCGATCAATGCCGTGCGCGGCGGCGAGGCGGTACAGAATCCGGAAGCCGAAGGCAGCCGCGAGGCACTCAAGAAATACACGCTTGATCTCACCGAGCGCGCGCGCGCCGGCAAGCTCGACCCGGTGATCGGCCGCGACGACGAGATCCGGCGCGTGATTCAGATCCTGCAGCGGCGCACCAAGAACAATCCGGTGCTGATCGGCGAGCCGGGCGTGGGCAAGACCGCGATCGTCGAGGGCCTCGCGCAGCGCATCGTCAACGGCGAAGTGCCGGAGACGCTCAAGGGCAAGCGCGTGCTGTCGCTCGACATGGCGGCGCTGCTGGCGGGTGCCAAGTATCGCGGCGAGTTCGAAGAGCGTCTGAAATCGGTGCTCAAGGAGATCGCCCAGGATTCCGGAAAAACCATTGTTTTTATTGATGAATTACACACGATGGTGGGCGCGGGCAAGGCCGAGGGCGCGATCGACGCCGGCAACATGCTGAAACCGGCGCTGGCACGCGGCGAGCTGCATTGCGTCGGGGCCACCACGCTCGACGAATACCGCAAGTACATCGAGAAGGATGCTGCGCTCGAGCGGCGCTTCCAGAAGGTGCTGGTGGAAGAGCCCAGCGTCGAGAGCACGATTGCGATTCTGCGCGGCCTGCAGGAGAAATACGAAGTCCATCACGGCGTGGACATCACCGACCCGGCGATCGTCGCTGCGGCCGAGCTCTCTCACCGTTACATCACCGATCGCTTCCTGCCCGACAAGGCGATCGACCTCATCGACGAGGCGGCTTCCCGCATCAAGATGGAAATCGACTCCAAGCCCGAGGAGATGGACAAGCTCGACCGGCGTCTGATCCAGTTGAAGATCGAGCGCGAGGCGATGAAGAAGGAAAAGGACGAGGCGTCGCAGAAGCGGCTGGCGCTGATCGAATCCGAGATCAAGAATCTCGAGCGCGAGTACGCCGATCTCGAGGAAATCTGGAAGGCGGAAAAGGCGATGGTGGCGGGTTCGCAGCATATCAAGGAAGAACTCGACCGCCTCAAGGTCGAGATGGAAGCGGCCAAGCGCAGGGGCGACTGGCAGAAAGTTTCCGAAATCCAGTATGGCAGGATTCCGCAGCTCGAAGGCCAGTTGAAGCAGGTCGACAAACCCGGCAAGCAGGAAAAGCTGCGCCTGTTGCGCACCCAGGTCGGCGCCGAGGAGATCGCCGAAGTGGTATCGCGCGCGACCGGCATCCCGGTGTCCAAGATGATGCAGGGCGAGCGCGAGAAGCTTCTGCACATGGAAGAAAAGCTCCATGCGCGCGTCGTCGGTCAGGACGAGGCGGTGCGCCTGGTGTCGGACGCGATCCGTCGCTCGCGTGCGGGGCTCGGTGATCCCAGGCGGCCCTATGGCTCGTTCCTGTTTCTGGGGCCCACCGGCGTCGGCAAGACCGAACTGTGCAAGGCGCTGGCCGAATTCCTGTTTGACTCGGAAGATCACCTGATCCGCATCGACATGTCGGAATTCATGGAGAAGCACTCGGTGGCACGGCTGATCGGCGCTCCCCCCGGCTATGTCGGCTACGAAGAAGGTGGCTATCTGACCGAGGCAGTGCGGCGCAAACCCTACTCGGTGATTCTGCTCGACGAGGTCGAGAAGGCGCACCAGGACGTATTCAACGTGCTGCTGCAGGTGCTGGACGACGGGCGCATGACCGACGGCCAGGGCCGCACCGTGGACTTCAAGAACACAGTGATCGTGATGACTTCCAATCTGGGTTCGCAGATGATCCAGCAGATGACGGGCGACGATTACCAGGTGATCAAGCTCGCGGTGCTGGGCGAAGTCAAGACGCATTTCCGCCCCGAGTTCATCAACCGCATCGACGAGATCGTGGTGTTCCATGCACTCGACGAGAAGCACATCAGGTCGATCGCCAGGATCCAGCTGGGCCACCTCGAGAAACGCCTGGCCGCAATGGACATGAAGCTCGAAGTGAGCGATGCGGCGCTGAAGGAAATCGCCGCGGTCGGTTTCGATCCGCTCTATGGCGCGCGGCCGCTGAAGCGCGCGATCCAGGCGCAGCTCGAGAACCCGCTGGCCAAGGCGATCCTCGAGGGCAGGTTTGCCGCCAAGGACACGATCGCGGTCGATGTCAGGAAAGGGGCGATCGTGTTCGAGAAAGCTGCAGCACATTAACTAGAAATGCAGGGGACGCCAGTAGCCGGTGAGCTCCAGATAACCTTGGCCGACCGGCCGGTCATTGTGTAGTGCACGAACCGCACCTTCCCAGTAAATGGTGCCCGTGGACAAGCGCGTATCGAGTTCCTGATCGTTCAGCAGCGGCTCCAGGCGCAATTGCAACGATCCCGCCCTGATTTGCCACGACACCGGGTAATTTGCGCCGGTGCGGGGCGAGCGCCAGAACCGCAGCGGGGTGAAACGGATATCGGCCGGGTCCATGGCGCGTATGCGGCCGTCGGCGGCGCGCAGCGTGCCGCCGGCCCAGAGCGCTTTGCCCTGCTGGTCGCGCATGCGAAACACCATTAATGCGCCACCATCGGCGAAGTTGATGCCAGCCCAGTCCCAGCCGGCCGCTTCCTTGTCCATGTAGCTTGACGACCATTCGTGATCAAGCCAGGCCGTACCGGCAACATTTTCCGCCTTGTTGTTGCGTGTCAATGTGCCGTTCATCCTGAGCTGCGGGAGGCTGTAGTAGTAGCTCGCCGCTTCGGGTTTTGGGCCCTTGCGACTGAGTCCGCTACTGCCATGCAACAGGGGGGGCTGGGTCGGAGAAAACGTGAAATCGAATTTAAAGTCGGAGGCCGGAATATGCGCCCGGTAGGTGCGGCCTTCCTGCTTGAGTGACCACTCGTCGATCCAGACCTCAAGCCGGCCTTGCCCGGCGCCGGCGAGCGTGAAGCCGGCGCGGGCCACGCGCTGGTCGTGCTGCAGTCTGCCGCGTTCAGGATTGCTCAGCGCGGCGTGCGCGATCAGGATTTGCCGCGGCGCGAACGCGCTCGGATTTTCGCCTTGGGGTTCAAGCCCGGTGCGGAAGAAGGTGATCTGGAAGCCCAGGGGCTTGCCGTCCGGCGTGTTGAGCCAGCCGGTCACATACCACCATTCAGTGCGGAACTCCGGGTGGCTGCCTTCGTCGTGCGGGAAGCGCAGCAGATAGCCCGGCACCACAGGAGCAAACTGCATGAGTCGTGAGTCGTGAGTCGCGAGTTGTCCAAAAGCTCGCGGCGCGGCAAGTGTAGCGACCAGCCACGCCAGCGTCCGCCGTCTAGCCAAAACAGGTTTTAACGAGTCACTGGTCATGAGTCACCAGTCCTCCCGCACTGCACTGACCACGTTGTTGCTCATCGCGCGGCGGCCGCTCCACACCGCGGTCGCGCTGGCTGCCGCGATCAGCACCGCAGCCAGCGCGGCGAGCGGCAGCCACGGCATATGCAAATCCATGCCCCAGTGGAAGGACTGCCGGTTGATGACATGAATCAGGATCAGGCTCACCAGCCAGCCGAGCGCGAGCCCAAAAGCAGTTCCCAGCCCGGCCACCAGCGTTCCTTCGCAGCCCAGCATCATGCCGATTTCGCGGCGCGTCATGCCGACATGGCGCAGCACGCCGAACTCGCGGCGCCGCGCCAGCGCCTGCGCGCTGAAGCTCACGCTGACACCGAACAGGCCGATCAGCACAGCGGCGATCTCG
>JAIESJ010000144.1 GCA_019746155.1 Burkholderiales bacterium | reverse complement strand
GGCGGCGCGGGATCGCATGAGCGGCGGATACGGCCTGGGGCTCGCCATCGCCGAGCGCGCCGTGCGACTGCATGGCGGTGATATTTCGGCTCGCAACGAACCGGAAGGGGGATTGACCGTAACCATCCGTCTGCCCGCCTGACTCCGGCGGCGCCTTCCTGCCAAGCCCCCAGCCGTCGCCATCGCGGGTCAAAGACTTGACCGCCACGACCGGCGAATCAGGTCGCCTCTTTCGGGCCGGGCCGTGGATGCCCGGGTGCGTTCTGCCCGGCAACAGGCGCCTGCCACGCGATATCGCATTTCCCCTCTGTCACAATGACGTCCTGCCAGAACAGAAAATCTTATTGCCTAATAAAATAAATGGATAAGATCAACACGGGCTTCCGTGCTAATCTTCCTGCCATCAAAAAAATATCATAATTGGTTGTTCCGGAGCACTTTTGTGCCAAAACTGGTCAATCCCCACGGAGCAGGATCACTCAAACCCCTGCTGCTCGAAGGCGCCGCCCTGATCGAGGAGAAAAAGCGCGCCTTATCGATGCCGAAAATCAAGGTCAGCTCGCGCGAAAAGGGCGACCTGATCATGCTCGGCATCGGCGGCTTTACTCCTCTCGACGGGTTCATGACCCACGCCGACTGGGAAGGTGTATGCGACGGCATGAAAATGGCGAACGGCCTGTTCTGGCCGATCCCGATCACCCTGTCGAGCGCCAGGCAGACTGCGGATGCAATCAAGACCGGCGCTGACATTGCGCTCATCGACCCCGACAGCGACGATATCCTCGCGACCATGAAGGTCACCGAGAAGTACGCCATCGACAAGGCGCACGAATGCGCGATGGTATTCAAGACCACCGATCTCGAGCATCCGGGCGTGAAGATGGTGATGGGACAGGGCGAGGTCAATCTCGCCGGTCCGGTCAAGGTGCTGTCGCAGGGCGGCTTCCCGAAAAAGTACGGCCCGCTCTACATGACGCCGGCCCAGACGCGCGAAATTTTCGAAACCAACGGCTGGTCGACCGTCGCCGCATTCCAGACCCGCAACCCCATGCACCGCTCGCACGAATACCTGGCCAAGGTCGCGATCGAGGTCTGCGACGGCGTGCTGGTGCATTCGCTGCTCGGCAACCTCAAGCCGGGCGACATTCCTGCGGACGTGCGGACCCGGGCGATCGGCGTGCTCATCGAAAAGTATTTCGTGAGAAAAACCGTGGTACAGTCCGGCTACCCGCTCGACATGCGCTATGCGGGACCGCGCGAAGCGCTGCTGCATGCGCTGTTCCGCCAGAATTACGGCTGCTCGCACCAGATCGTCGGGCGCGACCACGCCGGCGTGGGCAGCTACTACGGGCCGTTCGACGCGCACCATATTTTCGACGAGATTCCGAAGGACGCGCTCGAAACCAAACCGCTCAAGATCGACTGGACATTCTGGTGCTACCAGTGCGGCGGCATGGCCTCCGCCCGCACCTGCCCTCATGATGAGCAGGCGCGGCTCAACGTATCCGGCACCAAACTCCGCAAGTGGCTTTCGGAAGGCGAAGCAGTGCCCGCCGAGTTCAGCCGTCCGGAAGTGCTGGAAGTGCTGCGGGCGTACTACGCGTCAATCCGGGACGAGGACAAGGTCGAGGTCAAGCTGAGCGGACACTCTGCCCGCTGATCCGGCGCCACAAAGCAAAAAAGCCGCCCATGAAGGCGGCTTTTTTGTCGGTCAATGCAGGCGCCTGAACAGTTCGCCTGCGAACCCGGGGCATGGCAGGAATCTGGACTGCAGGTCTGAGGCGGAGGCCGGTGTCATGCGATGCCCGCGCTGCCCCGCCGCAGACCGTCAGCCGGGCCCGCGCCGCCGGTGCAATCTCCCGTGGCTTCGCACCCCGGCCGACCCGGCCCATTCATGCTGCGGTATGGCGCTTACGGCTGCTTCGGCGTCTTGTACTCGGCTTCCTTCTGGAACGGCTCCCAGATGGTTTCGTATCCGACAAACCCCTTTTCGTTCGGCGCCTTCTGGCGCGTTGTCAAAAAGCGCGCATGGCCGTCAGGAACCTTGGTCGGTGTGGTTTTGGGTTTTTCATCGCTCATAAATCACCTTTTAGCCGTAAAGTCAGGATTGCAAGTGCCGGCAATCAAAGCCGAAATTCATCCGATGCCGCTCAAACGGGCCGCATCAGCGACGGGTCGATATCCGCGCCCGCGACGATCGCCCCGCCCGCCCTCCTCTCTTCTTCCGTCGCGTCGCGCACGGTCAGTATCTCGAGCGTGAACACGACCTCTCTGCCGCAAAGCGGATTATTGCCGTCGACAGTCAGCGTCTCGTCGTCCATCCGCGTCACGATAAAGCTGCGGGTCTGGCCCCTGTCGTTTTCCATCAGGATGGAAGTGCCGACCTGCCGGTACTCCTCGGGCACGTTCTCGATGTGATCGGTAAACACCAGCGACTCGTTCCTGGGGCCGAAAATCCGGTTGCCATCGATGGGCACCTCAATGACGTCGCCCGCCGACCTGCCCTCCAGTTCCTTGTGTACCGAGGGAGCCAGGATTTCATTGTGTCCGTGCACATAGCCCAGCGGGAATTCGACCCGGGTGAGGACATGCCCCGACTTCCTGTCGGTCACCTTGTAGGTGAGATCTACAAACTTGCCGTCCTGGATGATTTCACTCATGTCGAATCCGTGCAAACCGCTCAGAATATGGATGCGCCAAAAATCCTGACTTCTCCATTTTCATAGCCCAGGACAAGTCTGCCAAGCCACTCGCCCTGCTTCTTGGTGCTCCGCTGCCGGTACAGAACCGTCACATGCTCCCCCCGGCGGATAATGCCCAAATGGTCGAAATCGTCAGACAGGTTTCTGGCCAGTTCGCTGTTCGCGAACTGGTGATTCACCACGACCTGGTTCATGGCAAGCGCCAGGGATCTGGCAAAACTCTTGACGAATTCCCCGTATTGGCCTTCGTTGGAACTCTTGAGGAGACCGCGCCACAAAGGGTCCGCCACGGCCCAGATCTCCTCGTCGGTTCTGTCAATGATGTTCACGCGGGACTCCGTGCAGTCGAAAGCCGCCGGCCCGGCGGCGCTCAAGACGCTCGCCATGCCGGCCTCCCTTGTGTCAGGCAGAAGGCCGACGCGCGCTTCCGCCCGTAATCGGAGGCTATTCGCCTTCCGAAACGAGGTGATAACACGGCGCCTTCTCCATCGTGTACTCGCCGGTCTCGGGATCCCGGCGCGAAACCGTCAGCACGTGCCAGTTTTCGTCGTCCAGCTTCATGGCGTCGCCCCGGTAGTAGTAACCCGGCCAGCGGGTTTCCTTGCGGAACAGCGTGTGATGCGTGACGCACTCGGCAGCGCGATGACGGTGCTTCAACTCCCACGCGCGCAGCAGCTCGTGAATATCCTTTGCGGCCAGATTCTCAAGGTCTTCCTCCATGATCTTGAGCTTCTTGAGGCCGATGTTCAGGAGCTTTTCGTTGGTCATGTAGTTGACGGTCACACCGCCGCAATACTCATCCATCAGCTTCTGCAGGCGGTCCAGGCCCTGCTTGGGATTGATGTAGTGGGGATTGACGTCGCCCGCCACGATCGCATTGCGATAGATCTTGTAATGCTCCAGAGGCTTGTAAATTTCCTTCTTGCGGCGGTTGATCTGCTCGTCGGACACGACGATGCCCTCGGCCTTTCCGTCGTCGATGTACTTGCAGGCCGCCTTCGCGGCGAGTCGGCCCTCGGTGAACGAGCCGGACGAGAAGGCATGCGGCGTGCCGCCGACAGCGTCACCGGCGCCGAACAGGCCTTCGACCGTGGTCATGCGGTTGTAGCCCCAGAAATACTCGGGCGGCGACACGTCCTCGGGCCCCGAGCACCAGGCGCCCGAACCGGTTGCATGGGAACCCATGACGTAGGGCTCGGAGGTCGTCAGCTCGGGATTTTCGTTCTTGGGATCCACATCGGTGGAGGCCCACAGCACGGCCTGGCCGACGGTCATGCCGAGGACGTTTTCCCAGCCCACTTCCTCCAGGTGTGGATCCTGGAAGGCGTGCATGGTCACCATGTGAATCGGTCCGCGGCCGGCGTTGACTTCGCTGATCAGGGCGTGATTGCGCAAACAGGTCGGGATCGGCCGATGCGTCAGGTGCGACACTTCCGGATCCAGATACTCCTTGCCGACCATTTTCTGCAGCTCGGGGAACCACTTCGATTCGTATTCCTCGCCCAGACCGTTCTGGGTGTAGGTCTTCAGGTGCAGGAAGTAGGCGCCGACCGGGCCATAGCCGTCCTTGAAGCGCGCCAGCACGATGCGATTTTCCATCTGCGTCATTTTGGCACCGGCGTTGATCAGGAGCCCGTAGGCAGACGCGGATGACCAGGGCGCGTACCAGGTGCGGCCGGAACCTTCGCCCACCGAGCGCGGCTTGAAGATGTTGGAAGCGCCGCCTGCGGCACAGATCACGGTCTTGGACTTGAAGACGTGGTAATTGCCCGTGCGGACATTGAAGCCGACGGCGCCGGCAACCCGGTTCTCCCTGCTTTCGTCCATCAGCAGGTGGGTAACACAGATGCGGTTGAAGACCTTGTCCGCCGATTTCTTGGCGGCCTCGGCCACGATGGGCTTGTAGGACTCGCCGTGAATCATGATCTGCCACCGCCCTTCACGCAGATAGCGCCCGGTTTTCGGGTTCTTCATAATGGGCAGGCCCCACTCCTCGAACTGATGCACCGTGGAGTCGACGTGGCGGGCCATGTCGAACAGCAGATCTTCCCGCACCAGCCCCATCAGGTCGATACGGGCGTAACGGACATGATCCTCCGGATTGTTCTCGCCCCAGCGGGTGCCCATGTAGCAGTTGATGGCATAGAGGCCCTGGGCGACTGCGCCGGAGCGATCAATATTGGCCTTCTCGGCGATGACAATCTTCTTGTCCTGCCCCCAGAATCTAGCCTCCCATGCGGCGCCCGTGCCGCCAAGGCCCGCGCCGACAACCAGGATGTCGATGCCGTCTTCGATGATCGTTTCGTAAGCCATTAGTAATACACGCCTTTCTTCATTTTGAGCCCGGCTTCCTGGAGCGTACGCAAGCCGCCTTCATCCATGCGGATCCATTTCGGCTCGTTGTACAACAGCTGGCTGTCGCGCATTTCCTTGCTCGGTCCGGGCACCTCCGCAAGCTTGGGAATCGCCGTCCCCCAGGGCTTGGTGGTAATGGGCGACAGGAAATTCTTTTCCGTGCCGTTGCGGAATTTGATCTTCCAGGCGATCGTGCCTTTCTGCTCGTCGCGCTGAACGCGAACGCTGTGGCCCAGCGGGGCAAAGTCGGCATATCCGCGCACATCGATCGCATTCTGCGGGCATGCCTTGACGCAGGAGTAGCACTCCCAGCACATGTTGGGTTCGATGTTGTAGGCACGCCGATAGGTCTTGTCGATGTGCATGATGTCCGACGGGCAGATGTCGACGCAATGTCCGCATCCGTCGCACCTTGTCATATAGACGAAGGTAGGCATGAGTCCGGCTCCTTATCTTCCGATAGAACTTGCGGGTGGTTTCTTAGTAGTGGCGGGGTGCTTCGCGCTTGATGCCGAGCCCCATGTCCATGGGCGCCTCGCGCAGCAGCTCCATGGAGTGTCTTTGCTGCTGCTCGGGATCGTCGCGGGTCAGAGTCGGCAGATTTTCGGCTGTGCCATTGGCCTTGGATACCCTTTTCTCGAACGCCGCCGCGGGCTTGAAGAACATGTGCGCGAACTTGGACCACGGCACCGAAGCGAACAGCACTGTGGTGGCAATGATGTACAGCCCGAACAGCACGCCCAGGCCGCCGCCGGCCACCGCCCAGATCAGGCCCAGGGTCACGCTGGCAAGCAGCGACAGGATGAAAAGATCGGCGTGCATGACGCGGAACGGCGACTGCCCCTCGGCCGCAACGTCGACCCGGATGAAGAACCAGAACCAGTATCCGCCAGCGCACACCATCAGACCGCCGATCCACCACAACGCCGTCCAGATGCCGGGAGTGGGCACCGCGGTCGTCGGATAGCCGAATACCATGACGGCGGTAGAGACGACGTAGAACACGAACCCGTACATGGTCAGCAGGTGGGCGACCCGGCGGCGCTGGTTGCAGAACTCCCCTGAGGTGAGCACATCGACGACGGCAGTCTGCACGGCGATCGATACCAGTTCGCCGCCACCGACTTCTTTGGCGCCCTTTGACTTCGACTTACGCCAGTTCTCGAAAAAATACCTGGCGCTGCCCTTGTGAATGACGTCGAACAGCACCCCTGCCACGACCAGGATGATCATGACGACCACGTAAGTCTGCATTACGCCGGGCGACATGGATGCCGAGAGCTCGGCAAACGGATTGCTGGTGAACATTATTTCCCTCTTGCGAACATGAGTCTTTGCCCCTTTTGGGACCCGAGAACCATCTTTCCGGCGCCGGTGATGCCTCAACGACAAGCATCGTCCGCCGCGGGCGACGGCAGTAGTCTCCTCCTGCTCGCAGCAATTCTAATGGCAGACAGAGTTCCCATTGCAAAAAAATGGTTATGCTCCCATAAAATACTTGGATGCCAGGATCCCGGGGCTGGCCCATAGGTTGAACGACAGGCGCCACTCGCGCAAAAATGCGGCTCGAATATGAGAAACTACCCGCATCAAGTGCTGACAACATGAAGGAAAGAATTTGAAAATCTGCATAGTCTCCGACAGCCACGACCACCGGGAACCTCTTGCCGCCGCAGTAGGAGCGGCTAAAGCGCTTGGCGCTGAAGCCGTGCTGCACTGCGGCGACCTGGTGGCGCCGTCTACACTGCACGCGATTGTGAACCTCGGCCTGCCGATCCACATCATCCACGGCAACAACACCGGCGATCTCGTAACCATGTGCCGCTTCGCGCAGGAGTACGGCGACCGCGTGAAGTACTACGGACAGGACGGATCCATCAGCCTCGCAGAGCGGCGAATTTTCATCGTGCACTACCCGCACTACGCCAAGGCGATGGCGCTCACCGGCCACTATCACCTGGTATGCAACGGTCACGAACACCGCGCGGTGATCGAGCGTATCCGCAATATCCAGGGCGGAGAAACGCTGCGCATAGATCCCGGGACAGTCGCAGGCGTCAGCGGCCCGGCGACATACGTGTTCGGCGACCTTGAAAGCATGGAATTCGAAATTCGGCCGGTCCCGCTCTGAAATTTGGGCGGACGCAGGACGCGCACAGCCGGCTGCAGTAAACTCGCTCCCACAGGAGAGAAAAACCGTGGTCATTCCGAATTTGCCCACACCCGAAACAACGGACGCGCGCCATGCGGCCGATGCTGGTCCCGCCTGCAAAGGCGGCCTGCCCGTCGCTTGCGGCCACTGATCGGCACCCCGCGCCATGCCTGGCCAGATCGCCCCCCTGCACACCAAGGTTCTCGATGCCGATGCGCGCCTGATCGAGGCCGAGCCGTATTATGAGCCGCTCGGCGGGGAAATTGCGCTGTTCGAGGCCGCTTATGCCAGCCAGATTCCGGTGCTGCTCAAGGGCCCGACCGGCTGCGGCAAGACGCGCTTCATGGAGTACATGGCGTGGCGGTTGAAACGCCCGCTCATCACCGTCTCCTGCCACGACGATCTTACCGCCTCCGATCTGGTCGGCCGCTATCTCATCACCAACAACGAAACAGTGTGGATTGACGGGCCGCTCGCGCGCGCGGTGCGCTGCGGCGGCATCTGCTATCTCGACGAAGTGGTCGAAGCGCGCAAGGACACCACCGTCGTCATTCACCCGCTCGCCGACGACCGCCGCATCCTGCCTATGGAAAAGCGCGGCGAGCTGCTGCAAGCGCCTAGGGAGTTTGTGCTAACGATGTCATACAACCCCGGCTACCAGAGCGTGCTGAAGGGGTTGAAGCAAAGCACCCGCCAGCGCTTCATCGCCATCGAGTTCGGCTATCCCGCCGCAGACCTGGAGAAGAAAATCATCATCACCGAGACCGGTCTTGATGCGCAGAGCGCCGACAAGCTGATCAAGCTCGCGCACATGACGCGCAACCTCAAGGGCAACGGCCTCGACGAAGGCGCCTCGACCCGGCTGCTGGTACACGCCGCCAAGCTCATGGCGCGCGGCATCGCTCCGCGCACCGCCTGCAGCGGCGCGATCGCCGAGGCGCTCTCCGACGATCCCGAAATGCTGCGGGCGATCAATGAGCTCGCCTCCTCGCTCTTCTGATCCGCGGCTGACGGTGGCCGCCGCGGAGCCACTCTCCGCGAACGCGCTCGAGGACCGGCTCGATGAAATCCTCGATCCGGTCCTGTCCACGCGCCGCACTGCCACGCGGCTTGCCGAGGCCGTCGCGCCGCTGCCGCGCGAGCATCAGGACTTCGTGCTGCACTGGGTTGCGGTCATTGCGCGCACCAACCCCGAAATGGCCTACCAGTTCGCCGCTGCTGCGCCGCAGGCGCTGGCACGCCTTGATCTTGCGTCCGCCGAAGCGTGGATCATCGAGGCGATGGACACCTACGATCGCGACGGCCTCTATCGTGGCAGCGCCGTTTTCAAGAACGTCGGAGAATTTGCCAGGCTGTCGCGCGGAACCGCTGCGGCCGTCTCATTCGAAGACGTCGCCCAGGTGTTGCAGCTTTTTATCTGCGGACTCTCGGGCCGGCGGCTCAGGCTCGACACCGCAGCCCGGCCTCATACCGACACCGAAACCCTGTTCCTACCACCAAGTATCGCCCTGCTCCCGAGGCGGGAAGAAAATTTCTTTATTTACAAGGCGATGGCGACACTGCTGTGGGCGCAGGGGCGTTTCGGCACATTCAACGTCGACCTCGATGCGGCATGCGCCGGTTACAGCGATCCCGAGCGCGCGCTCGACCTGCTCAACACGCTGGAAACCGTCCGGCTCGAAGCTTGTATCGCACGCGCGTTGCCGGGGCTCGCACGCGAAATGCAGAAACTGCACGCAGGCCAGCTCCCTGATTCGCGCTGTGCTGTTCTTGCCACGCCGGCCGCCACCATCAGCGACAGCGTTGCATTGCTCGCCCAGGTCTACGCCGACATGGCACCGGTACATTACAGCTACACCCCCGTGCTGCAGCCGGAACGGGCAGCGGCGGTGCGCAAGGCGCGCCTCGCGAAAGAGAAAAGCGAGTTTCAGTCCGCGCTGGCGCAACTGCTTGAAGAAAAAGACAACAGTGCCGTACCGCCCCAACCTGCGGAGCGCTTCTCAATCCAGGCCTCTGGCCTTCCTGCCGGAAACGGCAACGCTAGCCACGAACTCATGCTCGACGGCAAACCGGTCGCCCCGCCCGAGAACGTGAGCCAACTCATGGACTCCATCCTGCAGGACCTGGGAGAAATTCCGGACGACTATCTCGTTGCAGCGGGCGACGGCGGATACCGGCAGAACCGGCGTGACGAGCACGATCCGGCCGATGTGTGGAAAGGCGTCTATCACGAGGAAGGCGCGTTCTTCTACAACGAGTGGGACTGCAAGCGCCGCCACTACCGCAAGAACTGGTGCGTGCTGCGCGAGCTTGGCGTGCTCCCCGGCAACGCCGATTTCGTCGACGCCACACTCGCCAAGTACGCGCCCCAGGTCGCGCAGCTGAAGCGCACCTTCGAGCTGCTGCGCGGCGAGGACAAGCTGCTCAAGAAGCAGCCCAACGGCGATGACATCGATCTCGACGCCGTGATCGCCGCCTACGCCGACATGAAAAGCGGCATGGAACTCTCCGACCGCCTGCTGACCAAGCGCCACAAGTCGGAGCGTGATCTGGCGGTGATGCTCATGGTCGACATGAGCGGCTCGACCAAGGGCTGGATCAACGATGCCGAGCGGGAAGCCGTGATCATGCTGTGCGAAGCGCTGGAAGTGCTGGGCGACCGCTACGCCATCTACGGCTTCTCGGGCATCACCCGCAAGCGCTGCGAGATTTTCCGCATCAAGCGCTTCGACGAACCCTATGACACCGCGGTAAAAAGCCGCATCGCCGGCATCCAGCCCCAGGACTACACGCGCATGGGTGCGGCCATCCGCCACCTCACCACGCTGCTTAACCAGATCGAAGCGCGCACCAAGCTGCTGATCACGCTCTCCGACGGCAAGCCCGACGACTACAGCGACCACTATCGCGGCGAATACGGCATTGAAGACACGCGCCAGGCGCTGATCGAAGCCCACCGCGCCGGCGTCAAGCCCTTCTGCATTACCATCGACCGCGAAGCGCGCGACTACCTGCCGCACTTGTACGGGCCGGTCAACTGGACCCTGGTGGACGAAGTCGCACGCCTGCCGCTCAAGGTCGCCGACATCTACCGCCGGCTCGCAACCTGAATTCCACCTGGCCCCTGCAATGTTTTTCCTTCGAACCCGGAACGCGCCGTTACGATGACGGAAAATGACCGTTTATTAGCATCCGTCAAGAAAGTCGGCGCTGTCCTGCCGACGCGTTCCGCAAAGCGTTGACTCCGCGAAAACGGGCATGGCATCATGGAACACTGCTAAGAAGGGGGAGCCAAAAATGAAAAAATTTTTTGTCCTGCTTTCGGTTTTTGCACTTTTCAGTGTTTTGAGTCATGGCACCGCCATGGCGGCCGAGCCGACCAAGATAAAGGTGGGTATCCTGCTACCGCTCACGGGAACGTTCGCGGCGGTGGCTGAAACCCAGAAGGAAGGTGCGCTGCTCGCCATCGACGTCGTCAACAAAAAAGGCGGGCTCAGCATGCCGTGGGGACGAGTGGCGGTGGAAGGTGTCATTGGCGACGATGAGGCCAAGCAGGATGTGGGCGTCCGGCGCTACCGTTACATGGTTTCCGAAGGCGTCAAAGGCGTCGGCGGTCAGACCTGGGCGCCGCTCGCCTACGCCATCAACGCCATGGTCATGAAAGAGCCGATGCCCTATTTCCCCGTCTGCGTGATGGCTAAGGAAGCTTTCCAGAAGGGCAAGCTGGCCGATTCCACCTTCGCCACCGCGTACAGCCCGTGGACGGTGGGCTACATGGCCGGCCAGGCGGCCGTCAAGACGCTGGGCAAGAAACGCATCTTCTTCCTGGCGCGCGCCGATAGCTGGGGCTGGGACATGCGCGACGGCGCCACTGCCGCCGCCAAGGAATACGGCGCCGAAATCGTCGGCTATGACGAGGTTTCGCTGGGAACCAGCGACTACACGACCGTTTTGCAAAAAGTCCGCGCGGCCAAGCCAGACGTTTTCATCTCCGCTCAGTTTGCCGCCGATGCCGTCGCGCTCCTGAAGCAGGTCCACCAGATGGGGCTCAACAAGGAAATGACCATTTTCAACGCCTTCATCACGAACGTGGTCGCCAAAGGCCTCCCGCCCGAGGCCCTGGAGGGCGTCTACTCGATGCATTATTTCTACTATGATCTGAGCGGCTTCCCCGACAAGGAAGTGGCCAAGAGCGCCAAGGAGTTCACCGACCTGTATCGCGGCAAATACAACAGGCCGCCCGATGCGTATGCAACGATCGCCTATATCGCATACATGGAAATGTTCAGGGGCTTCGAAGCCGCCAAATCCTTTGATCCGCAAAAAGTCTCCGCGGCCCTCATGGCAAACCAGGGCCAGTTCAATACCGTCAAGGGACCGGCCAGATGGCGCGCGGATCACGCGGCGGAGTACAAGCACGCCGCCTTCCTGGTGAAGGGGAAAGGCCCCAAGGAGCAAAAGCACGAGTGGGATCTCTTTACGGTCATGGGCTCCGTGGGCGGCGAGTCGGTGCTGCCGACGCTGAAGTCTCTCGGCTACTAAGCCCGTCCCCGCACTGGCAACCGATTCCGCCCCGGCGAACACCTGCTCCCTTCACCCGGGCGGAACATGAGGGAAAAGCTGGCCGTGAGCACGGGTCTGGGCGCAGAAATCATAAAAGCTGAAGGTGTTACCAAACGGTTCGGTGCCTTGGTCGCCGTTGACCGGGTCGATTATTCGCTGCGCGAACACGAAGTTGCCGGCATCATCGGCTCCAACGGTGCCGGCAAAACCACCTTTTTCAACCTCTTGACGGGGTATTACATCCCCGACGAGGGCGCCATCCTGCACCAAGGCGAAGACGTCACCCGCATGACGCCGCAGGAAAGGGTTGCCAGGGGGATGATGCGCACGTTCCAGCTCACTTCCACCTTCGACAACCTGAGCGTGATCGACAATCTGGTGCTCGCTTTTTTCAGAGCGCACAGAAAATCGTCGTTGATGCGTCTGTTGCTCAACACCTGCAAGAGATATCGGCAGGAAGAGAAAATCATCGCGATCCTGGAAACCTTCGATCTCCAGCAGGTGCGTGACCGGCAGGTCAAGCATCTCAGCCTGGGTGAAAAGCGGCGCCTGGAGATCGCCATGGCGGTCCTGGTCGAACCCCAGGTGTTGCTGCTTGATGAACCCCTGGCGGGGCTGGCCGAATCCGAGATCAAAGGCGTCCTGGAGGTGCTGCGCAGGCACGTCGGCAAACAGACGATACTGATCGTGGAGCACAAGATTTCGCACGTGGAAGACTTCCTGCAGAGGCTCACCGTCATGCACGAGGGCAGGATCATCGCGGATGGCGGGTACGAGGAATGCCTGCGGCATCCCGAGGTGCGCAGAAGCTACTGGCAGATCGACGTCTCTGCAGATGAAAACGAGAACGCTGGTCGATGACGAATAACGACGAGATACTGGCCGTCAGAGGCCTGACCGTTTCCTACGGCGAATCGAAGGTTCTGTTCGATATCGACCTGAGCGTAAGACCGGGGCAGGTCGTGGCCTGCGTGGGGCGCAACGGCGCCGGCAAAACCACGCTCCTCAAAAGTATCGCCGGATTTCTGATCCCGCGTTCCGGATCGGTCACTTCCGGCCACGACAATCTGGTCGGCCGCAAGCCCTACGATATCGCGAAGCTGGGGATCAAGTACGTTCCTCAGGACAAGAAAGTGTTTTCCGATCTGACGGTCAGGGAAAACCTGGAACTCGGCAGCTACGCCACCCGCGATTACAACTGGGATCGGGTCACCGGCTATTTCCCGAAACTGAAACAGCTCATGGACCGCAAGGCCGGGTTTCTGAGCGGCGGCGAACGCCAGATGCTGATGATCGGCAGGGCCCTGCTGGGCAGCCCGAAAGTGCTGCTGATCGACGAGCCAACCGAAGGACTGGCTCCCAGCATCGTCGCGCACCTGAAAAATGTGTTCGGGGAATTGAGCAAAAACACGGCGCTGGTGATCGTGGAGCAGAACCTGCCTCTGGTTTGCGCCATAGCCAGCAAGGTCTATGCCCTGAAAGAAGGGCGTATCGTGGCCGAGCTTGCGCACCGGGAATCCATCAAGGCGGATGTTTGTGAACGCTACCTCTAGCAGCCTGTCGGACATGGCCCAGCTCGAGCGCGTAGGTCGGGAATCCCTTCCCGACATGGTGTTCGGCGGCATGGGAATGCCGCCCTACCTGGGGACGGAAGCATGATGAAAGCGTTCCGATGGTGGTGGGGCCTGCTGCTGGCGTTTTCGCTGCTGGCATTGTCGCGGGTATTTCTGCCCCTGCCCTTCATCAACGAAGTTGTCATTTTCTCGATCTACACCATGGGGTGCAGCTTTCTCCTGGGGCGGGTCGGGTTCATATCGTTCGGGCAGCCGGCGTACCTCGCGGTAGGCGCCTACGGAACCGCGTTTTATCTCTTTTACTTCGGCACCAACCCTTATATCGGCATCCTGCTGGGCGTACTGTCGGGACTCATCGTGTCCGGCATCGTCGGCCCTCTCTTCGTGAGGCTGCGCAGCGACTATTTCGCGCTGGTGAATCTGGCGCTGGCAGTGATCGTGTACTACCTCATGCAAAAGGTGCTGGCGGACATCACCAAAGGCGACAACGGCCTCTGGTTCCTGACCAACATCGCCTCCACCCCGCTGCTGGACCTGGGGAAACCGAATCATTTCTTCATCTTCGCGTTTCTGGTCGCGCTGGCGGTGTGGGTGTTCTACAAGTATCTCGACGACTCGATCTACGGCGCCTGCTGTCTGGCCACCAAGATCAACGAAGACAAGCTCAAGTTTCTCGGCTACAGCAATTACAGCGTCCGGCTGCTCGCTTTCATCATCGCCAATACGACGACTGCTCTGGCCGGCGCGATGTACGCCGTCTATCTGGGATTCGTGAGCCCGGAAATCACCAGCCCGGCGCGCGCCGCCGATCCGGTGGTGGTGACGATACTGGGCGGGGTCGGCACGCTCTACGGGCCGATCGTCGGCGCGTTCGCCTACACCGGCATGAAGGACGTGATCAGCAAGCTCATCGGCAACTGGGAGCTTTTCATCGGGTTCCTGCTGGTGCTCATCATGCTCGCCGGGGAAAAAGGCATCTGGGGCACGCTACAGCCCCTGCTGGAAAAGTCGCTTTTCCGGAAAAGAACCACAACCGGAACGGATGACAGCGGAGACACGCGCCGATGATGGACGCGCAATTGCTGATCTCCGGCGTCATTTTCGGCTTGAGCATCGGCAGTATTTTTTTCCTGATGGCGATCGGCCTGTCTCTCTGTTTCGGCCTGATGCGCATTATCAGCCTCGACCAGCTGCTCTATTATTCGGTCGGCGCCTACATCACCTATTCCCTGAGCCTTGCGACCGGCAGCGCGTGGCTCGGCGTGTTGGGGGGAATGGCGGTTGCGGGCGTCGTCGCCTTCGCCGTGGAACGGCTGGTTTTCCGGCGCATCTACGAACGGGAACTCACTTTCAGC
>JAIESJ010000297.1 GCA_019746155.1 Burkholderiales bacterium | reverse complement strand
AGGCGGCCGAGGCTCGAATCCGGCTCGAGCAGGAAGCCGAGGCTTTCGCTCAAGAGCGCGCACAGGCGGAAAACCTTGCCGCGCTGCAGGCACAGGCACGGATTGTGGCTGAAACCAAGGCGTTGGAAGAAGCACGCGCACGCATCGCCGCCGAAACGCAGGCGGAAGCGGCGGCGTTAGATCGTGCGCGCGCCGAGCAGGAAGCCGCGGCGCTGGCGCTGGCAAAAGCGGAGGCGGAGACCCTCGCCGGCGAGGAAACGCAGGCACGGATCAGGGCTGAGGTGCGCGCAATCAAGGAAGCGCGTGCGCGCGCGGAGGCCGATGCCAAGGAGAAGGCCGCAGCCGAGGCGCGCGCGCGCGCGGAGGCCCAGGCCAGAGCCGCGGCAGACGCCCGGGCGCAAGCCGAGGCCGAGGCTGCCGAAGAAGCATACGCCAGGGCCAGGGCGGAAAGCGCAATAATTGAAGAAGCACGCGCGCGCGCCGATGCCGATGCCAAGGCACGTGCCGCGGTCGAAGCACGGCTCAAGGCCGAACAGGAAAGCGCCGCGCTTGCCGCCGCCAAAGCCCAGGCTGAGAGCATCGCCGCAGAAGAAGCGCAGGCACGGGCCCGTGCGGAAGCGGAGGAAATCGAGAAAATCAACGCCCGCATCGCGGCCGACAAAGAGGCATGCACGGCAGCACGGGCGCGGGCCGCCGCCGAGCAGGAGGCGCAGGCGGCGGCGGAAGCACGGGTGCTGGCCGAACGTGCCGCCGCCGAGGAAGCGCAAGCGCGTTCGGCGGCAGAGGCTGCGGCGACGATGGAAGCCTGGGCGCGGCAAGAGTCCGAAGCGGCGGCAAGGGAGGCTGCGCAGGCACGTGCTCTGGCCGAACGCGAGGCTGCGGCGATGGCGGAAAAAAGGGCAAAAGCGGATCTTGCCGCGGAGGCCGAGGCCAAGCTCAGGGCGACAGCGGAAGCGCACGCCCTGGAGATGGCGCGCCACCGCGTCGAGGCAGAACGCCGGGCCACGGACGAAGCGAATGCGCGAGCGCAGGCGGAGATCGCCGCCAGGGCCGCTGCGGAAACGCTCGCCCGCATGCAGGCGGAAGCCGCTTCGATCGCGCGGGCATGCGCCCAAGCCGATACCGTGGCCGCCGAACAGGAGCAAGAGCGGATCCGGGCCGAAACCACCGCGATTGAAGCGGCACGCGCCAGAATCGCGGCTGACGAGCAGGTGATGAAGGAAGCGAGATCACGCACGGCGGCGGAAATCGCGGCAAAGAAGGCCGCAGACACTCGAATACGGATGCACAAGGCCGCGGCGGCGGCAGCACAGGCCCGAACCCAGATTGAAACCCTAGCAAGCGATATGGCGCGCGCGAGAATCGAGGCTGAGCAGGCCGCGCAAGCCGCTGCCGAAGCCCAGGCACAAGAACACACCCCAGCACTGGAGCGGGCACAGTCAATCGCAGCGGCCGCAACCGGACGTCGAACCCAAGCCGCAGCGCGGGGAAAAAGCACCGCGTCGCGCAGGCTACGGCGGCATCTCTCGCTGGCCCTGGTGGTCGGCGGCATAGCCGCGGCAGCGCTCTACGTGCCCTTCCTCAATCTTGAATTGCCGACAGTGGCCAACATGTTGACGTTCAGCGGGGGATACGTCACGGCACAAGCGCCTTCGGGCAACGGCGCCGCGAGCAATACGGCCGGCCACCGCGGTTCCGAGATCATCTGGAACGGCCTCAAGCTCAGCAGCGAGCTTTCGGGCCAGAGCGCGAAATCGGCCCCGCCGCCACAGCCGATCCAGCCTGTCGAAACCGCCGGCCTGTAAGCCGATACCGGCGCCTGCCGCCGATGCCTGAAGCCAGCGCCGCTTTATTTGAGGCGTATAGTCCCGTGCGACACCCGTCGCGCTACGGGCAGCGTGGACTCGATGCCTTCGGTAAACTCGATAATCGTATAGCCGCTATAGCCGTTTTCCCGCGCGATCTGCTCCGCACGGCGCTGGAAAACCTGGCCCGCCTCGCCATCGCCGCCGCTAGCAAAAGGCTTGCGGCGCAATGCGATCCGGAAATCGTCCTTGCTGATGCGCGTCTCCTCGATCTGCCAGTTGGGGCTCAGCGGATCCACCACCAGATAAATCGCCGCGCCAAGTACCAGCCCTTCGAGCGGGATTCGCAGTGACTTTGACACGTTCAGCGTCTTGTTAGGAATGACGGTCTTGATTTCATTGCCGGCGCTGTCGCTGCCCGGCGAGCCGCCTGCGCTAAGCGTGCTACAGCCGGCTAGGCCAGGCAACAGCAACGAGACAAAAATTACCCTCATAAAACAATTGGTTATATGAAATCAAACAAAGTCATTCCCGTTACCTTGAGGAACGATTTCTGCGCCGCCTCGAGATAGGCCTGTTGCCGGCTCAGATCCGAGATCGCCCGCGCATAATCCACATCCTGCAATTGCGACAGCGTCTGCTGGTACTGCAGCGAGAGGTCTTCGCCCAGACTGTCCAACGCGTCCACTTCCTGCAAGCGCGATCCCACGTCGGCCCGAACGCGCAACACGTTGTCGAGGGCATGATCGAGATTGAGCAGCGCCAGGTTAAGCCCGTTGGCCAGCCGCGCACGGCCAGCCGCGTCGTTGACCGGCGTGGCGACAATCGTAATCAGGTCGTTCAGCGTTTTGAACAAGCTCTGATTACTGCTCGGCGTGATGGTGAACCGATCGCCGTTGGCGGGACTGCCCTGGATGTCGAACCCGATGCCGTCGAAGGCGATCGCGTTGCCGCTCACATACGCGTTACCCGTGGACAACGTGGTCGACGTGGTGGTATCAACGACGTCATAGGTCGTGACCCCACCGGTCACCGAAAAATTGATCTGGTAGCTGTGTCCGGTCAGCGCCGCAGGATCCACTACTGACCCGGGACTGATTATGCCGTTTCCCGCATTTGTCGCGCCCGCCGCGGCCACGAACACGCCGTTGCCGTTCCTGATGCGCTCAAAGATGTCCACTCCGGAATCGCTGATGCCGATCTGGCGCGCCGCACCGACCTGGATCAGGCGCTGTCCCTGGTCACCCGAGTACTGCGCGCCGGTCGCGGTCAGCGTAAACGGTTTGGTATTGCCCTGATAACCCGAAAACAGATACTGCCCGGAGCCATCGGTACTGTTCGCGAGCCCGGTCAATTGATCGAGGCGGCCGCGCAACTCGGCAGCAAGCGCCGCACGATCGTTGTTCGACAACACCGGGTTGCCGGCGGTTATCGTGGTCTCGCGCACGTTCTGGATCAGGTCGGTCAGGCTTTGCAGCACACTTTCTTCGAGCCCCAAGCTGCTCTTGGCGCTGTTGCGGTTGACGGCAAACTGGGAATTGGCCGACTGCGCCTGCGACACATCAAGCGCGCGTGCCGCCGCGATCGGATCGTCCGCCGGGGTAAGAATACGGCGTCCGGTCGAGACCTGCTGCTGGGTCTTGAGCAGGGTTTCCTGCTGTCGCTGTATCGTTGTAATACCCTGCTCATAAACGGTGTTGGTGCTGATGCGCATCGTGACTCCTCTATCTTCCGAGTTCCAGCACGGTGTCGAATAGTTTGCTCGCGATTTGCATCACCTTGCTGGCGGCCTGGTAGGCCTGTTGGTAGCGCAACAGGTTGGCCGCTTCTTCGTCAAGGTTGACGCCGGACAGCGCCTGCTGCGCCTGTTCGGTCTGCGCCGCCAGGTTGGCCTGCGCCTTGCTTGTCACTTCCAGCTCGCGCGTTTTGTTGCCGATGTCGCTGACGAGCTGGCCATAGGCGGATTGGTACGAAGCCGTGCCGCCGAGCAGGGTATTGCTGGTGCGCAGCCCTCCCAGCAACAAGGCGTTACGGTTGTCGGCGGTGCCATTGCTGTTGGAGCCGATGGTGAATACGTCGCCCGCCGCCGGATTGCCGCTGATTTGGACCGTCCACCCGTTAAAAGTGATATTTGCGCCCGCCGTATAGGTCTGATTGAGCGCCGGCAGTCCTGTACCGGTTCCGGTCACATCGAATTTCCCGTCGTAAGGCGAGTGAAAGGTGATCGTGACCGGCTGTTGAAGGTTAGCGTCGGGCGGCGGTGGCGGGTTGACGCTGCCGGCGCTGATGCGGGCCGTACCCGTATTTGTCTGCGCGGCAGCAGTGCGGATCGGCGCCGCCGCTGCGATTTTCGCGGTATCGCTGATCGCGACGCTGATGTCGCGCGCGCCGTTGCGGGTGGGCTGGATCAGGAAGCTCTCGCCCGCGTTGAGCGTCGCCGCGGTGATGCTGATGCCGTCAAAGATAAACGGCGAAGCGCCGGAAGGCGCAACCGTTGTGCTCACCGCCACGCCGTCCGACAGGCGGGTCAGGGTGTAATTGGTGCCGTCGAAACTGAATTTGTAATCGCTGGCAGTCAGCGCGCCGACGCTGCTGATGCCGGCAGTGACGCTGGAGGCCGGATTGTTCGCGCTGTTGGCGATCACATTCGGAACCGGCACATTGAAGAAGTTGCCGCCAAGGGCCCCGTTCAGATCCTGACCGAGGCGATGCTGGTCGTTAAAAGTCTGCGCCAGCCCGATGGCGATGCGTCCCAGCGCATTCTGGGCGGCATCGAGCGTGCCATTGCGAAACGCCAGATAGCCTCCCAAGGTGCCGCCCTGCAGGCTTGTTTCGGGTATCAATATCGTGTTGGCACCGGATACATAGCCTATCACCATGCGCGAGGGGTCCGAAGGCGAGGCGGTCGCTTTCAAGGCAAGCGATTGCGTTCCCACGACCAAGGCCTGGCCGTTGCCGATGAAAACGTTATAACTGCCGTCGTCCTGCTTCACGACCGTGGCGTTGACTTCCTTGTTGAGCTGCGCCACCAGTTCATCACGCTGGTCGAGCAAATCATTGGCCGGTTGCCCGCCCGCGCTGCTCTGAGTCAACACGATATTCTGATTAAGGCGGGAAATTTGCTGGGCCAGCGAATTGATCGTCGTTACGCTGCTGGCAATGCGGCTGTTTATGCCGTCACGAATTTCTTCAAATCTCTGATTTAAAGAATGAAATCTTGAAATCAGCGACTGTGCCCCACTCAGCAGCGCCTGCCGCGAGGGCACGGATGCCGGATTGGCGGCGACGTCATCGACGGCCGAGAAAAACCCCTGCAGTGCAGGCGACAGGCCGGAACTCGAATCGCCCATGATGTTGTCGAGTTGCTTGATCTGGGTGTAGTAGCTGTCGAGCTGGCTCGCCTGGGTCTGCGCCTGTGCCACCTGTCGCGCAAGAAACTCGTCATAGATGCGCTTGACGGTGACGACCTGCACGCCGTTGCCGATAAACCCGGAGCCGGTCAATTGCGGAATGCTGTTGGCCTGAACGGTCTGCTGGCGGTTGTAGCCTGGCGTGGCGGCGTTGCTGATGTTGTGGCCGGCGGTCAGCATCGCCAGCTGTGCCGCATTAAGCCCGCTCAAACCGACGCCAAAAATTCCTGTCGACATTTAACCCGCCTTTCTCTCATAGCTATATAACGGCAAGATGCGCACCATAAATTAGCCCATTGCGCTGAAACGCGACTCGATACCGTCGAGGATGCGCATCAGCTTATCGGCGTATTTCGGATCAGTCGCATATCCCGCCCGCTGCAGGCCGCGCGCGAAGCCGGCTGAGTCCTGTTGATCGAGCACCTGGGCGTAACGGGGATTGGTGAGCAGCAGGTTGGCATAATCCCGGAAGCTTTCGGCGTACGAGCCATAGGCGCGAAACCGCTCGGTCGTCTTGTACGGCACACCATCGACGTACTCGGTGGTCGTCGCCTCCACTACTTTGCCCGGCCAGTTGCGACCGGCCTTGATGCCGAACAGGTTGAAGCTGGCGGTGCCGTCGGCGCCGCGGATCTCCTGGCGTCCCCAGCCGGACTCCAGCGCCGCCTGGGCAAGCAAAAAGCGCGCGGGTATGCCGGTTGCCTCGCTGGCCGCGCGCGCGTGCGCCCAGTGCCTGGACATGAAATCACGGATGGCGGCAGTCGGCCGCACACTAGAGCCGCCCGATAGCGGCTCCGAAGCGTTATCGGCCGGCAACGCAGACCGAGTATCGGCAGCGCCCCGCGACGGCGCGGATATTGCAGCGGTCGGCGGGGTACGCAGCGCTTCCGGCCCGGCAACGCGCGTCAGCTGCCTGATCATGATATCGGCCAGCCCGACGCCCTGGGCAGACAGGCTCTGCGCCAGCTGCTGGTCGAGCAGCGAGGTGTAGAGGCGCGTCTGATCGTTGTCGAACATCCCGTCCTGGGGCGTCGCCTCGCGCATGCTTTTCAACATCATGTTCATGAACAGCGCCTCGAACTGGCGCGCGGCGGCTTTCAGTGCGCGCTGGGGATCCCGTTGCGCCTGTGCCCGCAATGCGTCGATACTCTGGGTATCGAGCGCCAGTCGGGCGGCAATGTCGTGTGAATAAACGGCCATCGGCAGTTCAGCCTAACTATTTGTTTTTATTTGAATTAAGACATCAGATGATTTCCAGATCCGCGCGCAGCGCACCCGCTGCTTTCATCGCCTGCAGGATCGCCACCAAGTCCTGAGGGGTGGCGCCGATCACGTTGAGCGCCTTGACCACTTCGCTCAGCGACACGCTGTTCGGCAGCATCGTCAGGCTACCCTTGTCGGCGCGGATTTCCACTTGTGCGCGTTCCGCCTGAACGGTCTGGCCCAGCGGCGAGAGCGGCGCCGGTTGGCTGATCACCGGTTCGCTGCTGACGATCACCGACAGGTTGCCGTGAGCTACGGCGCACGCCTCTATAGTCACCGACTGGTTCATCACCACCGATCCGGTGCGCGCATTGATGATTACTTTTGCCATCGATTGCGCCGGCCTGACTTCCAGGTTCTCGACTTGCGCCAGAAACGCCACGCGCTGGTCGCTGCTAAGAGGAGCCCTCACCTGGATCACGCGGCCGTCAAGCGCTGCGGCAGTTCCCTCCGCCACGTGGGTGTTGATGGCGTCGACGATGCGCCGCGCCGTCGTGAAATCGGTGGCGGTGAGCTCCAGATTGACGAATTCGCCCTGTCCCAGCGGGGTGGCCACCACGCGCTCCACCGTCGCGCCGGCGGTAATCCGCCCCACGCTCAGGTGATTGACCTGGACGCTGCTCGCGCCGCCGGCGGAGGAAGCCCCGACGCCGCCGACCACCACGTTGCCCTGCGCCATCGCATAAACCTGACCGTCGGCGCCTTTCAAGGGCGTCATCAATAGCGTGCCGCCGCGCAGGCTCTTGGCGTTGCCCATCGACGAAACCGTGACATCGATCGCCTGCCCCGGCTTGGCGAACGGCGGCAGCGACGCGGTCACCATCACCGCGGCCACGTTGCGCAACTGCAGGCTGGTGCCCCCCGGCGGCAAGTTGACGCCAAGCTGAGCCAGCATGTTGGTGATGCTCTGCACCGTAAACGGCGTCTGGGTGGTCTGGTCGCCGCTGCCATCCAATCCCACCACCAGGCCGTAACCGATCAACTGATTGCTGCGCAGCCCCTGGATCGTGACCAGGTCCTTGATGCGTTCGGCGCTGCACAGCGCCGCTGCAAGAAGACTGAACAGCAGGAGACCCACGGTCATGAAATTGCGCACGACGGTTTTAAGAGTCATGGCTGGTCGCTCCTCAGAACGGCAAGAACGACAGGAAGAACCGCGTCAGCCAGCCCATGACCTGGGCGCTGTCGATATAGCCGTTTGCGCGATACTCGATGTGCGCGTTGGCCACTTGCGTCGAGGACACGGTATTGCCGCCGACAATGGTGTTGGGGTTGACCACGCCGGAGAAGCGGATGAATTCCGAGCCCTGGTTGATGCCGATCTGCTTCTCGCCGCTCACCACCAGATTGCCGTTGGGCAGCACTTCGGTCACCGTCACGGTAATGGTTCCGGTGAAATCGTTGTTGCTGGCGCTCTCGCCCTTGCCATCGAAACTAGTGCTCGATCTCGCTGACAGTTCCGCGCCCTGGAAGCTCTTGCCCGGCAAACCGATGATGGACGGGACGGAAAAGCTGGAACTGCCGCCGCGATTGGCGTTGCTGTTGGATTTCTTGCTGGCGCTGGTTTTCTCGTTGATGGCGATGATGAGCGTGTCGCCGACGTTGCGCGCCCGGCGGTCCTCGAACAGCGGCATGTAGCGGAATCCCGATTGCGCATATTGTGCCGGCTGATAGATTGCACCGTTGGCTTCGGCCGCCGCCGGCGGCAGTGGCGGCCGCGCCGACATGGGCTGATGCACGCTGGTGGGCGGCGGCGTCGCGCATGCCGAAAGTGCCAGACAGGCAATGCCGGCCAGTAATTTGGGATGGCGAAGAAAACCTCTCATCATTGATACCTCAACGTTCAATCCGGATCACGGATCCTGATCCCGGATTCTAGAGTTGTGCCAGTTTTTGCAGCATCTGATCGGAAGCCTGGATCGCCTTCGAGTTGATTTCGTAGGCGCGCTGGGTCTGGATCATGCTGACAAGCTCTTCCACCACATTGACGTTGGAGGTTTCAACGTAGCCTTGGTTGAGCAGGCCAAGACCGTTGGTTCCGGGCGTGTTGAGTACCGGCGTACCGCTGGCGGCGGTTTGCAAGTACAAATTCTCGCCGAAACTCTGCAGTCCGGCCGGATTGACAAAACTCGCCAGCTGCAGGTTGCCGACCTGCACCGGCGTCGCGTTGCCGGGGACCAATACCGAGACCGTGCCGTCCTTGGCGATTGTGACCGACAGCGCGTTGGCGGGAATGGTGATCGTCGGCTGCACTGGAAACCCGCTGGAAGTGACAAGCTGGCCTTGGCTGTCGGAATGAAACGAGCCGTCGCGCGTATAAGCCGTAGTTCCGTCGGGCAGCAGCACCTGAAAGAAGCCATTGCCCTGGATCGCGACATCCCTGCTGTTGCCGGTCTGTTGCAGGTTACCCTGGGTAAAAAGACGCTCGGTTGCCACCGGACGCACGCCGGTTCCGATCTGCAGTCCGGAAGGCAGTTGCGTCTGCTGCGAGGACTGGGCGCCGGGCTGGCGCAGCGTCTGATACAACAGATCCTCGAACACCGCCCGCGAACGCTTGAAGCCATTGGTGCTGACGTTCGCCAGGTTGTTGGCGATGACGTCCATCTGAAGCTGCTGTGCTTCGAGACCAGTTTTGGATATCCACAGTGAACGTATCATGTTTTCACTCTCATCGGTTCATATTCAGTATCTGGCTCGCCTGGCGCGAATTGTTTTCCGCGTTCTGCAGCATTTTCATCTGCATGTCGAACTGACGCGCCAGTGCGATCATGGTCACCATCGCTTCCACTACGTTGACGTTGCTGCCCTCGAGCGCGCCGCCCAGCAACGTCACGTTTGGATCCGCCGGCGCCTCGCCGCCGCCGCGCAGCCGGAACAAGCCGTCGCCGCCCTTAACCAGCTGGTTTTCCGGCGGGTCGACGAGCTTGAGGCGGCCTACCGTCACCACGGTCGTCGGCCGCGATCCGCTGGGCACCGTGGAAACCGTTCCGTCCTTGGCGATGGTAATGGCGGTATCCGGCGGGATCGAGATCGGCCCACCTTCGCCCAGGACGTTGAAACCCTCCCGAGTCTGCAGCAGACCGTTTGCGCTGATCCGCAGACTGCCGCTGCGCGTGTACGCCTCGCCGCCACGCGGCAGTTGCACCGCGATCCATCCCTTGCCCTGCACCGCGACGTCGAGATCGCGACCGGTATGCTGGATCGCCCCCGGCGTGAAGCTGGCGCCGACCGTGGAATCGACCACGAATGCCCGCGTCGGTGCCGAGGGGCCGACCACCGGCACCGCACGGAATACGTTGAATTCGGCGCGGTAGCCGGTGGTGCCAATGTTGGCGAGATTGTGGGCAACGGTCGCCTGCTGCCCCAGCGTCTGCGACGCGCCGGTCATCGCGATATAAATCAGGCGATCCATGATGGGCCGTTGCGAGCGCCGCAGCGCGCGTCTTGAGCATTAGCCTGCATTCGTCACTACCTCAGATTCACCAGTGTTTGCAGCACCGCATCCTGGGTCTTGATGCTCTGGGCGTTGGCCTGATACACCCGCTGTGCGGTAATCATGTTGACGAGTTCCGCAGTAAGGTCAACGTTGGAATCCTCCACCGCCGCCGACTGCAGTGCGCCCAGGCTCCCCGAGCCGGGAGCGCCGACCAGCGGCGCTCCCGAGGTTGAGGTTTCAGCCCAGCCGTTGTCGCCCAGAGGCTGTAAACCTTGCGGATTGTTGAAGTTCGCCAGTATGACCTGCCCTAGGGTTGCCGACTGCCCGTTGGTGTAACGCCCCTGGATGACGCCGTCGGCACCGACCGAAAACCCCGACAAGCGTCCGGAGGTGTAACCGTCCTGGGCCAACGAGTTGACACCGAAAGCGCTGCCGAACTGGGTGGTGCCGGTGAAGTCCAGGTTGAATGCCAGCGGGGTCGTGGCTCCCGTCGTCACCGGGGCCGATACACTGAAGGGCAAAGTCGTTGCCGTGGTATCGATGGCGCCGTCGCTGCGGAACGTCAGCCTACCTATTGCCCCGGCACCAATTTGCACGCCATCGTTAGACGCAAACACGTCCCAAGTATTGGCATTGGTCTTGACGAAGTACATCGAAAGCGTGTGGGAGTTGCCCAGGCTGTCGTAAATCGCTACCGATGTGGAATTGTTGTACGTTGTGGGATCGTTGAGATTGAACGCCGCGGCGCTCTTGGTCGCGGCACGCGAATCCACGTTAAGAACCGCATTCACTTTAGCGGTCGCCTTGGGCGTCAAATCGGAGCTTGGGATCAGCAGATCGGTGGGCGCGGCAGTATTCAGCACGCCGCTCGCATTGGCGGCGTATCCCGTCAAACGCAATCCATTGCCGTTAACAATGTAGCCGCTCTTGTCGATCTGAAACTGACCGTTGCGCGAATAGGAAATGGCACCACTGTTGCTCAGGCGGAAAAAACCCTTACCGTTGACTGCAAGATCCAAAGGGTTGTTGGTTACCGTGAGGTTGCCCTGAGAGAACAGCTGTGCCACAGCCGACAACTTGCTGCCAATGCCGACCTGGGTTCCGCCCGAGCCGCTGAGCGTATTGGCGAACACATCGGCAAACTGCGCCTGCGACCGCTTGAATCCGATGGTGCTTGCATTGGCAACGTTATTGCCGATGACGTCAAGACTCTTGGAAGCGGCATTCAGCCCGCTCAATCCCTGTTGAAAGCTCATCAGTTGCTCCTTGTAGTTACCACGTGATCTGAAGTTATGACCGTGTCGGCCGATGCGCATCCCGCTATTGCACGATCTGCCTGATATCGGAAAGCGCGACGCTCCCAATCTCACCGATGGTGAGCATCGCGCCCTGGGCTCCGGGGGTCACGGCCACGACACGGCCAAACGAGAGCGGACTGGCATCGACTTTTTTGCCCGCGCTTGTCGCGCTCACGGAGAATTTATAAACGCCATCGGCCGCCGTTCCGCCGTTGGTGACACCGTCCCATTGGAACGCGGCCACGCCGGCGGCTTGTGGACCGATATCCACCTGCTGCAGCACGTTGCCGGAAGCATCGTGGATGGAAACGATCACCTTATCCGCCGGTTGCGCAAGCTCGACACCGGCAAATGCCTTGCCCGCCTCAAGGGCAATGGCCGATCCGGGAATCAGCACGCCGCGGCCGATCATCGAAGTGGCCTGCATCGACTGGGCGGCGGCAAAACTGGCGGCGAGAGACTGCAACGTGACGTTGAGTTTCTCGATGCCGTTCACGGTGCTGAGCTGCGCCATCTGCGTCGTGACCTGCGCATTGTCCAGCGGGTTGAGCGGATCCTGGTTCTTCAACTGCGTAACCAGCAACCTGAGAAACCGGTTCTCGGTCTCGCCCGTTGCGCTGGCCGCCGACTTCTGCTGCGAAGCAGCGGAAACCGCAAGATTCCGTGTCGTAGTGAGGTCCTGCACTGCAGCCATCGCTCTCTCCTTTGCCTTACTGTCCGAGCGTCAACGTTTTGAGCAGCAACGTTTTCGCGGTATTCATCATGTCGACACTGTTCTGGTACGAACGTGACGCCGAGATCATGTTGACCATTTCCTCGACCACGTTGACGTTGGGCATCGCCACGTAACCCTCGGCATTGGCAAGAGGATGCTTGGGTTCGTATACCAGTTTCATGGGCGACGGATCCTCGATCACGCCGGTCACCTTGACGCCGCTCGCCCCCTGCGGCGAGACGGTGGTGGCGGTGAAAACAACCTGGCGGGCGCGGTACGGCTGACCGGTGGAACTCGTCGCGCTGTCCGCGTTCGCCAGGTTGCTCGCCACCACGTTGAGCCGCTGCGATTGCGCGGCCATCGCCGAGGCGGCAATATCAAAGACATTGAATAACGACATCGCCGATTACCCCTGTATTGCTGCCAGCATGCCTTTGATCTGGCCGTTCAGAAACACAAGATTGGCTTCGACATGAATCGCGTTGTCCGCGAACTGCGCACGCTCCACGTCCATGTCAACGGTATTGCCGTCCAGACTGTCCTGGTGCGGCACGCGATACAGCAGATCCGGGTTCGTGGTGCCGCCCGCCGCCGGGCGCAGGTGCCGTGGTGAAGTCACCGCAAGCCCGGCACGCCCGCCGCCCTGCGACAGCGCGCTCTGCAGCGCCCGCGAGAAATCAATGTCTCTCGCCTTGAATTGGGGCACATCAGCATTGGCGATATTGCTGGCAAGAATCTGCTGGCGGTGCGTCCGCAGGTTCAATGCCGTCTGATGAAAACTCAGCAACTCATCCAACCTCGAAATCATTTTTCCTCCTTAATAAATTTCCACGTTTGCCGTTAAGCATTAGTCGTGCCAGCGATACTATTCCCCCGCCACCTCCGTCAGTGAGCGAAATAGCGGCTGGATTCGACCTCTTTTCCCGGGCCGGAATGGCGCTCACGCTGCTACCATGGCAATCGCCGCGGCAATTTTTGCCGGTTGCGGCAAAAAAGCACCGGCGCAACGAACCGACCACTTTGCGAGCCATGACTAATAAACTGTTCTTCTACACGACGGGATTGCTGGTATGGCTGGCGAGCTTTCCTGCCGCCACCTCCGGTACGGAGCGTCAGGAAGCGCCGCTCATCAGAAAGGCCGTGGAAAATTACCTGCGGCGCGAGACGGCGGGTCTGCCTGGAAAGGTGAGCTTCACGGTAGGCACCGTGGATGCCCACCTGAACCTGCCGGCGTGCCAGGCACTGGAACCGTTTGTCCCGCCGGGCGGCCGCCTGTGGGGCAATACCTCGGTGGCAGTCCGCTGCAACGGTGCGAATCCCTGGATTATTTATGTTCCGGTCGAGGTCAGGGTAACCGCAGACGTCGTGCATAGCGCCAGACCGCTGGCCCAGAATCAACCTATCGGCGAAGCCGATATCACCATGCAAAAAGCCGATTTGACGCAACTGCCGGCCGGGATTCTGACCGATGCGCGGCACGCCTTGGGCAAAACCTTAACGAGCAACATCGGTGCTGGTCAGCCGCTGCGCCACGATATGCTGCGCCCCCCGACAGTAATTCAGCAAAATCAATCAGTTAAACTTCTTGTCCAAGGACGCGGGTTCAGCGTCAGCGCGGAGGGCCGAGCGCTGACTGCGGCGGCCGAAGGTCAGCCCGTGCAGGTACGTGTCCAGTCCGGCCAGGTCGTGAGCGGCGTGGCACGCTCCGGAGCCATTGTGGAAATGCGCCCCTGACTTGGTCTAAAGTTGCTCCTCGAACTTGCCGTTAAAACACTAAATATTTTTCCACTGCGGCCTAAAGTTTGCAGCGGCGATACCGTTATTAAAGCTGTCGAGGGGTAAAAAAGACTCATCATGAAGATCGACAATTCTGTCAAAACCGTGGTCAGCATCGCCACCGGCGACCAGAGGCGCACCGACAAGGCTGCCGGGGCGAATCTGCAACCCGTAACTACCAATGAAAAGGAAAAGGTCGAGTTAAGCCGCCTTTCTTCACAACTGCAGGCAATGGAAAGCAATCTTGCCAGCGATGGCGTGATCGACACGGTGCGAGTGGAAGAAATCAAGCAGGCCATCAGTGAAGGCCACTTCAAGGTGAACGCCGAAGTCGTGGCCGACCGGCTGCTCGATACGGTGAAGGAACTGTTGCAGACCCAAGGGAACAAACTTCAGTGAAAATAGCGGCGAATACGGCCGAATTCGTCGCCGACCTGAACAGTGAACGCGACGGGACGGCGGAATTTATAAGCCTGCTGGCAATGGAACAGGATGCGTTGCGGGACGGCGCCGTTGAGCATCTGGAAGCGCTGGCGCGTGACAAGGCGGAAATGGCGCAGCAATTGGGTGAACTCGCTCAGCGGCGTGCCCACTATCTCGCCGCATCGGGGTTGAGTCCCGACGCACGGGGCATGGAATCGTGGCTAAGCGCCCATCCTCAGGATGCCGGCGCCGCTGCGGCTTGGCATGGCCTCCGGCGGTTCGCGGAGCAGGCGCGCCTGCTGAACCAGGTCAATGGTGCACTGATCAACCTGCAATTGCGCCACCACCAGCAGATGCTCGCCGCATTGCAAAATGCCTGCGGCGGGCCGGTGCTATACGGTCCCCAGGGCCAGACCCTGCCCATGCCCAGCACGCGGCAAGTCAGCGCAGCTTAAGTCACCTTTTTTCGCCCAGCCGCCGAGCACATGGGGCGAGGCCGGCT
>JAIESJ010000018.1 GCA_019746155.1 Burkholderiales bacterium | reverse complement strand
GAAGCGCTGAAAAACATTTCGTTCGCAATCGACGGCGGGGAAATGGTGTTTATCACCGGCCCCTCGGGCGCCGGCAAAAGCACGTTGTTGAAGCTGATGGCGGCGCTCGAGCGGCCGACCAGCGGCAGTGTCGTCGTCAACGGCCAGAACGTGGGGGCATTGAGGCCGCGGGCCATTCCTTTTCTGCGCCGCAATTTCGGCCTCATATTTCAGGACCACAAGCTGCTGTTCGACCGTAACGTATTCGACAACGTGATGCTGCCGCTCAATATCCGCGGCTTCGACCGCCGCGAAGCGGTGCGGAGGGTGCGCGCGGCGCTCGACAAGGTCGGGCTGCTGTCAAAGGAAAAGGCCCATCCCATCACGCTCTCCGGCGGCGAACAGCAGCGCCTGTGCATCGCGCGCGCCATCGTGCACCGGCCGGCGATTCTGCTCGCCGACGAGCCGACCGGCAATCTCGATTCGGCTTGTGCCGGCGATCTCGGCGAGTTGTTCAAATCATTCAACCAGGTCGGCGTCACCGTCATCATCGCCACTCATGATGAAAACCTTGCCGCGCGCCTGAAGCCGCGCACCATCGCGCTCAGGCAGGGGCAGTTGGCGGCGGAGGCGGAACAATGAGGGCCTGGCTGTTGCAGCATGCCCGCACCCTGTTCGCCGTTTTTGGCAGGCTCGCGCATTCTCCAGTTGCAAGCCTTTTCAACATCGGCGTCATCGGCATCGCGCTCGCACTGCCGGTCGGATTCTACGTCGGCCTTGCCAATCTGCAGAGCTTCTCGCGCGAGCTGCCCGCCGACCCCCAGATCAGCTTGTTCCTCGCGCTGGACGCGGGCCGCGCCGACGTCGCGCACATCGAGAGCCGTCTCAAACAGCATCCCGGGGTGCGCAAGTTCAGGTATGTCTCACGCGAGCAGGCGCTTGCCGACATCAAGAGCAGCACCGGGCTCGCCGACGTCGTCGCCGGCCTGGAGCAGAATCCGCTGCCCGACGCTTTTATCGTCGATGCCCGGGACAACGCCCCTCAAGCCCTTGAAAAACTGCGCGACGAATTCATGCGCTGGCCCAAAGTCGCGCATGCGCAACTCGATGCGGCGTGGGCGCAACGCCTTGAAGCGGTGCTCAAGCTCGGCCGGCAGGCGGTGCTGATATTGACGACATTGCTTGCTTTCGCGCTTGTTGCAATCACGTTCAACACCATCCGGCTGCAAATCCTCACCCGGCGCGAGGAAATCGAAGTGGCCAAGCTGATCGGCGCGACCAACCCTTTCATCCGCAGGCCGTTTCTTTACTTTGGCGCGCTCCAGGGACTGGCGGGCGGATTGACGGCGTGGGCCATCATCTGGGTCAGCATCTATCTGCTCAACAACGGCCTGGCCGGTCTGTCGCAGCTGTACGGGACGAATTTCCAGTTGCGGCACCTGGCCCCCGAAGACAGCCTGAGTCTGTTTCTGTTCTCGGCCTGGCTGGGCTGGTTTGGCGCCTGGCTGTCGGTAAGCAGGCACTTATCCGAAATCGAACCCCATTAGACCAGCCTTTATTTTACAACCTATTGTTTTTTAAGTTATTTTCCACGGAAGATGTCACCTTGGCCCATTGCGGCCGTGGAACTTCCAAGCCTATTGGCACTCTCATGCCTTGAGTGCTAAACTTGGCATCGAAAGGGGGATAGGAATGACTGCTTACAGCTTGCCGATTCCATCTGTTGCCGGAAGCCTGGAAAATTACATCCAGACCGTTAACAGCTTTCCGCTTCTCACCCAGGAGCAGGAAGTGGAATATGCGCGCCGTTTCCGCCAGGAAAACGACCTGGAGGCTGCCCGCCAACTGGTGCTTTCGCACTTGCGTGTGGTAGTGGCGATCGCACGCGGCTATATGGGTTACGGACTGCCGCAGGCCGATCTTATCCAGGAAGGCAATATCGGGCTCATGAAAGCGGTCAAACGCTTCGATCCCGAACGTGGCGTGCGGCTGGTGTCGTTCGCAGTGCACTGGATCCGCGCCGAAATCCACGAATTCATCCTGCGCAACTGGCGCATCGTCAAGATCGCCACCACCAAGGCGCAAAGAAAGCTCTTTTTCAACCTGCGCAGCCTGAAACAAAGTCTGGGCACCATGGGCGCTGCAGACGTGAAAGCCATGGCCCGGCAGCTCGGCGTCAAGGCGGAGGAAGTGGTTGAAATGGAAACGCGTCTTGGCGGGCGCGATGTCGCGCTCGAGCCGCTCGCCGATGAGGAAGAGGACGCGTTCACGCCGATCAGCTACCTTACCGCGGAAAATGCCGAGCCGGCGCGGCTTCTCGAACACGAGGAAACCGCGCGCCTGCGCAGTGCGGGGCTTGAAAAAGCGATTGACAGCCTGGACGCGCGCAGCCGCCGCATTATCGAGGCGCGCTGGCTAAACGAGAAAAACCCTGCGACACTGCACGATCTGGCTTCCGAATTCGGCGTCTCGGCCGAGCGCATCCGCCAGATCGAGAACAAGGCGCTGGCCAAGATGAAAGGCGTTATTGCCGCAACGGCATAAAGCAAAGCCGATATTTGATGTCAGACCAAGCCCCGGCCAGTCCGGGGTTTTTTGTTTCAGCAGCGATACAAACGGCCAGCCGCCGGGCGGCGGCACTCCGGATCCGGCCCGGACTGTTCAGGATGATTGCAACAATATGCGGATGTCGTGCAGCAGGTCGGCAGCGCCCTGCCCGTATTGCGCGAACAAACGCAGCCTGCCCTGCGGGTCGAATATATAAGTACCGGCGGAATGATCGATGCTGTAGCCGCCGGTCTTCAACGGCTGCTTCTGGTAGAAGATTTTGAATTCCCTGGCCGTGCGCGCGGTCGCTTCGGCGTCACCGTAAAGCCCCAGGAAAGACGGATTGAACGACGGTACGTATTGACGCAACACTTCAGGCGTGTCGCGCTCGGGATCGACCGTCACGAACAGCACCTGCATCCTGTCCGCGTCCCTGCCGAGCTCTTTCGCCACCATCGCCAGTTCGGCAAGCGTGGTCGGACACGCGTCGGGACAATGGGTAAATCCGAAAAAAATCACTACTACCTTGCCGCGGAAATCGGCCAGCGTGCGCGGCTTGCCGTTATGGTCGGTCAGCGCCAGCTCCTTGCCGAAACTGGCGCCGGTTACGTCGGTGAGCTTGAACTTCGGCGCCGGTCCGGATTGGTTGCAGCCCGCCAGCACAAGCACGGCGAACAACAATAACCCGGAAGCAATGAGCCGTTTCATAGGTGGCGTGATCGCCTGCCGGCAAGCGATTAGAGCGGGATACGGAAGTAGTGATCGACCAGCAGCGCGGCAAACAACGCGGTCAGGTACGCGATGGAGTAGCGGAACGTCCGCCGCGCGAGCTGGTCGCTGTAGGCGACATGGATTTTCACCGCGTAATAGAGGAACAGCGCGCCCAGCGCAATCGCCAAGGCCAGGTAAATCGCGCCGCTCATGCGGGTCACAAACGGCAGCATGCTGCACGCCACCAGGATCACGGTATAGAACAATACGTGCAGGCGCGTGAACTTGTCGCCATGGGTCACCGGCAGCATCGGCACGCCGGCCCGGGCGTATTCATGTTTGCGATAAAGCGCAAGCGCCCAGAAATGCGGCGGGGTCCAGGCGAAGATGATCAGGAACAGCACCAGCGCGTCGGCCGACACCTCGCCAGTCACCGCGGCCCAGCCCAGTACCGGCGGCATCGCTCCGGAAGCGCCGCCGATCACGATGTTCTGCGGTGTCATCGGCTTCAGGATCACGGTATACACGATGGCGTAGCCCACGAAGGTGGCGAGCGTCAGCCACATCGTGAGCGCGTTGACCCAGTGATAGAGCACAGCCAGCCCGGCGCCGCCCACCGCCCCGGCGAAGATCAGCGTCTGCAGCGAGGTGATCTGCCCGCGCGGCAGCGGCCGCGTACGGGTGCGCGCCATCAGCGCGTCGATTTTCTGCTCCACCAGACAATTGACCGCCGCGGCGGCGCCCGCCACCAGCGCGATGCCGAGCGTGCCGGCGAAAAAGAGCTGCAGCGGCACCATGCCGGGGGTGGCGAGAACCATCCCGATCACGGCGGTGAACACGATCAGCGACACCACGCGCGGCTTGGTCAGCTGGTAGAACTGATACAAGCGCGATACGGCGTTCTGGCTGGCTAGACTGGAGGACATCTACCTGGCGGCCCGCGGGGAAAGTGTGAAGTTTAGCATTATCAGCACCATCAGCAAAAGCGCGGCGCCGGCGTTGTGCGCGGCCGCCAGCGGCAGCGGCAGGCTCAAAACCACATTTGCCGCCCCAAGGGCGACCTGCAACAGCAGTATTGCAAGCAGCGGGGCGCCGACCATGGCCAAACCGGGCGTACGCATCACAACAAGCGCGAGGCCGCCGATATAAAGCAGCGTTACCAGTGCGCCGACACGGTGCGTCCAGTGGATCGCGGTCAAGGCCTCGTAGGAAAGTGGCGCACCGGCTGCGGTCACGCCCAGCTCGCGCACGAACTGGAACGCATGCCGGAAATCCATCTGCGGCAGCCATTCGCCATGGCAGGTCGGAAAGTCGACGCATGCCAGTGCGGCATAGTTGGTGGAAACCCAGCCCCCCAGCGCAATCTGGCCGATGACGATAATCAGCCCCAGCACCGCCCATGGCCTGAGACGCTGCGCCGCATCCGGATCGCCGGGTCCGCTCAAAGGCAGCTGGCGCAGCGCCAGCCATGTCAGAAGTCCCAGCGTCGCCATGCCGCCGAGCAGATGCAGCGTGACGATCACGGGTTTCAGCAGCATCGTCACCGTCCACATGCCGAGCATGGCCTGCAGCAGGACCAGCGCCACAAGCGCAAATGCCAGAAACGGCGATTGGCGTAACGTTTCACGCTGGCGCCACGCGATTACCGCGATCGCCAGGATCAGCAAACCAAGTGTGCCGGCGAGATAGCGGTGGAACATTTCCTTCCACGCGCGGCCGATATCGACCTGCTGGCCGAAAGACTGTGCCGCTTTTGCCAGCTCATGCGTCTCGTCCGGCACGCCGACCAGGTGGCCGTAGCAACCGGGCCAGTCGGGGCAGCCCAGCCCCGCATCTTCCAGACGCACATAGGCGCCGACGACGACCACGAAAAAGGCCAGGCACGCTGTAGCAAATACGACCTTTCTGAACATCAGCCTATCCTCGAAGTTCTGAGCAGCCGCGCGATATCCTTGACCATCTTTCGCGGATCGGCATCCCGCGGAAAACGCATCATCAGATTACCGAGCGGATCGATCACGTAAATATGGTCGGCAGGAGCGCGCTGCGCCGGGAACAGCCTCAGGAACTCGCTGCCCGCGGCCCGGATCAGCCATGTTCCCTGATATTCGGCGACCGTCGGGGCCGCGGGATTCGCATTATCGGTGATCAGCCAGGCGCGTTCGACGCGATCCATCTCCTTGCCCTGCGCCAGCCGCACCTGCCGCAGGTAAAGGAGCTTACGCTGGCAATAGGCATCGCAGCCGCCGGAATCCACAATCGCCAGCACCCACTTGCCCTTCAGTCTGCGCCATGGAAACGGCGCGCCGTCAGCAAGCGCGAGCGTGGCCTCAGGCAGCGGTCGCGGCTCGATCAATTCACCGTAGTTGACGTGCCCGGACGGCCACCAGAAATAATACGCGACATAGGACACCACCACCGGCGCCGCGCACAAGGCGATCAGCACCCACAGACTAAGCAGGCTCTTTTTCGGTTTTTCGTTCGACATTCGCAACCAGATAAAACACCAGTATCGCCGCAGCGAGTGCAAACCACTGGAAGGCATAACCATAATGCCTGTCGATACCGAGATCGGGCGGATCCCACTCGCGCACAAGACCATCGTCGGTCGCGCCCGCCTGATCCTGCTGGATCACGAACGGCTGTATCGGGATCGGCATTGCCTGACGATAGCGCTCGAGCGTCAGGTTCTGCCACACCGGGCCCTCCGCAGTGTTGCCTGAAAGCTCGATAAAACGCTTGCTCGGCACCAGCGCCAAACCGTTAACCGTCGCCACCCCGGCCGGCGTTTTCACTTCAGGCAGTCGATTGCGGTCACCGGTTCCCGCCACCCAGCCGCGATTGACCAGCACGTAGCGGCTGCCGTCGCCCAGCTTGAGCGGCATCACCACGTGATAGCCGGTCACACCGTGCCGCACGCGGTTGTCGATAAACACCGCGTATTTCGGCTCGAACGTGCCGCGCGCCTCGACCCGCCGCAATTGCACGTCCTGGGCGTTGAGTTCCACCGCGGGCACGTTGATCGCCGGCTCCTTGGCAAGCTGATCGATACGCGTCTTGAGCTCGCTTTTTTCATGCCCGCGTTTCAGCTGCCAGTTGCCCAGCGCAAGCGTCAGCGCAATGCCCGCCGCCGCCGCAAGCGTCGGCCACAGGCGGGGCCGGAATACGCGCTTACCCGGCATGGCTGGCGGGCGCCCATCGCATCGGATACACTGCTCCTATCAAAGCATCCCGCCCATGAAAATCATCGTCCTGATATTCATCGTCTTCATCCTGGGCAGCTTGTTCTCGGCGCTCTATTTCCTGATCAAGGACAAAGGGCAGTCCGAACGCGCCGTCAAGGCGCTGACTGTGCGCGTCGCGCTCTCGATCACACTGTTCGCCCTGCTCATGCTGGGCTTCCACTTCGGCATCATCAACACAAGACTCTAACCACGTTCCTTTACGACACCCCATTGTCCGGGATGTCATAACGACGATGCTAAAAAAACGCCGCACCCTCGGTGCGGCGGCGTTCCTCTACTGACCGGGGCCTCCCCCTTGTTGTTCGTCGCGCCTTGTGTTTCTGTCTTCTCGGTCTTGTGTTGTCGGCTTATAGCCAGTAGACGAAGATAAACAGCAGCAGCCACACCACGTCGACAAAGTGCCAGTACCAGGCCACGCCTTCGAAACCGAAGTGGTGTTCGGGCCGGAAATGACCGGCAACGCAACGGAACAGGATCACGATCAGCATGATGGTGCCGATCGTGACGTGGAAGCCGTGGAAGCCGGTGAGCATGAAGAAAGTCGCGCCGTATGCGCCCATCGAGATCTTGAGGTTAAGCTCCGAGACGGCATGGGCGTATTCGTAAATCTGGAAGCCGAGGAAGGTCATGCCGAGAGCTATGGTCATGACCAGGCCCCAGATCAACTGCATGCGGTTGTTTTTGAGCAGGCCCCAATGCGCCCAGGTCACGGTGACACCGGAAGACAGCAGCAGCAGCGTATTGAGCGCCGGGATACCCCAGGCTCCCATCGGCGAGAAGTGCTCCTTGATGCCCGGGCCCGAGGCCGGCCATTCCGCCTTGAATCCGGGCCAGATCAGCTGCTGGCTCTCCAGCCCGCCCAGATCGGGCACCGAGATGACGCGCATGTAGAACAGCGCGCCGAAGAATGCGGCGAAGAACATGACCTCGGAGAAAATGAACCAGCTCATGCTCCAGCGGAACGAGATGTCGACCTGCTTGTTGTACTTTCCGCCTTCGGACTCGTGCGCGACGGTGGTAAACCAGCCGGCCAGCATGTAGAACAGGATCAGCACGCCGGCGATCAACAGGAATTTTCCCCACGACGCGCCGTTGAACCAGGACGCGGCGCCCAGCGCCATGGACAGCAGCGCGACCGAGCCGAAAATCGGCCAGCGCGACGGTTCCGGAATGAAATAACGAGCCGATTGACTCAACATGTTGCGTTTCTCCCCTAAACTCTGAAATTCTGTCCTGGAAAATTAGCCGGTAATAAACCGCACCAGCAGGATAAGACTCGAAACGAAAATCGCTGCGCCGATGATACCCGCAATAATCGCCTGCACCGGCGAAATGGTCACCGTGTCATGCTCGTGCGCGGCGCGCTTGCGAATGCCTATGAAGGCGCTCAACACAGCCTTCGCCACCTGGAACGGCGTCGCCTTGCGCGGAGTGTGGTCGAATCCGGTCATCAGCATCAACCAGCCTTTTTCGCCGTGCCTTCAACTTCAAAAAACGAATACGACAACGTCACGGTATTCACGTCCTGCGGCAGGTCTTTCTCGATCACGAACACCACCGGCATGCGCCTCACTTCCCCCGGCCGCAGCGTCTGCTGCGTGAAGCAGAAGCACTCGAGCTTCTTGAAGTAGCGTGCCGCGAGCTGCGGGCCATAGCTCGGGATCGCCTGCCCGGTTATCGCACGGTCCGAGTTGTTGCGTATCTCGAACGTTACCTGCACCAGTTCGCCGGGATGGAAGCGCACGCTTTTCTCGAGCGGCCTGAAAGTCCATGGCAGATCATTACGCAGATTGGTGTCAAACTCCACCGTCAGCCAGCGTGCGGCGTCGATCTGGGTGTTGGTTATCTCGTCGGCCTTCAGCACGTTATTGATGCCGGTGACCTCGCAGATTTTCTTGTAAAACGGCACCAGCGCAAAGCCGAAGCCGAACATCGCCACCGCCACGACGAGCAGCTTGCGCAAAGTGGTGAAGTTGGCCTGCGGATTGACTACCATAACCAGTGCCGGATGATGACGCCGATGAAAAAAACGAGCGCGACGGAAGCCAGGATCAGCGCCGTTTTCAGCTTGCCGCTCATTGCCATTTCCGCGCTCGCCTCGATCACTTGACGACGGGGGGCGTTTCAAAGGTATGGTACGGCGCCGGAGACGGCAGCGTCCACTCCAGGCCTTCGGCGCCCTCCCAGGTTTGATCGGCCGCCTTCTGCCCGCCGCGGATGCACTTGATGACCACCCACAGGAAAATCAGCTGCGACAGCCCGAAACCGAACGCACCGACGGTCGAGATCATGTTGAAATCGGCGAACTGGAGCGCGTAGTCCGGGATGCGGCGCGGCATGCCGGCCAGCCCCGAGAAGTGCATCGGGAAGAACGTGATATTGAAGAAAATCATCGACAGCCAGAAGTGCCACTTGCCGAGCGTCTCGTCGTACATGTACCCGGTCCATTTCGGAATCCAGTAGTAGACGCCGCCGAATATGGCAAACAGCGATCCCGCAACCAGCACGTAATGGAAGTGCGCCACCACGTAATAGGTGTCCTGCAGCTGGATGTCGACCGGGGTGATCGCCAGCACCAGCCCGGTGAAGCCGCCCATCGAGAACACGAAAATGAAGCCGCACGCGAACAGCATCGGCGTCTCGAAGGTCATCGAGCCCTTCCACATGGTGGCAATCCAGTTGAACACCTTCACGCCGGTGGGCACCGCGATCAGCATCGTCGCGTACATGAAGAAGAGCTGGGCGGTCGCCGGCATGCCGACGGTGAACATGTGATGCGCCCACACGATGAACGACAGGATGGCGATCGAGGACGTTGCATAAACCATCGAGGAGTAGCCGAAAAGCGGCTTACGCGCGAAGGTCGGCACGATCTGCGACACGATGCCGAACGCCGGCAGAATCATGATGTAGACCTCGGGATGGCCGAAGAACCAGAAAATATGCTGGAACATCACCGGGTCGCCGCCGCCCGCCGCATTAAAGAAATTGGTGCCGAAATGGCGGTCAGTGAGGATCATGGTGATCGCGCCCGCCAGCACCGGCATCACCGCGATCAGCAGATAGGCGGTGATCAGCCACGTCCACACGAACAGCGGCATTTTCATCAGCGTCATGCCGGGCGCGCGCATATTGAGGATGGTGGTGATGATGTTGATCGAGCCCATGATCGAGGACGCGCCCATGATGTGCAGCGCGAAGATCGCGAGGTCCATGCCCGGGCCCATCTGCGTCGAGAGCGGCGCGTAGACGGTCCAGCCGGCCGCGGTGGCGCCGCCCGGCACGAAGAACGAGACCACCAGCAGGATCGCCGCCGGGGGCAGCAGCCAGAAGCTCCAGTTGTTCATGCGGGCAAAGGCCATGTCGGGCGCGCCGATCATCATCGGGATCTGCCAGTTGGCGAAGCCGACGAACGCCGGCATGATGGCGCCGAACACCATGATCAGTCCGTGCATGGTGGTGAGCTGGTTGAAAAACTCCGGCCGCCATACCTGCAGGCCGGGCTGGAACAACTCGACGCGCAGCATCAGCGCCAGCACGCCGCCGACGAGGAACATGCTGAAGCTGAACCACAGGTAAAGCGTGCCGATATCCTTGTGGTTGGTGGTCTGGATCCAGCGCAGGATCCCCGAGGGATGATGCGCGTGATCGCCGTGACCGTAACCATGTGCGTGTGCTGCGTCCATGAATGCTCTCCTGAATGCCTGTGTTATTTGCGTAAAGCCTTGACGTCGGCCGGCGTAACCGCATCGCCGGTTTTGTTGTTCCAGGCGTTACGTTCATAGGTAACTACCGCCGCAATATCCGTATCGCTCAAGTGCTTGAATGCCGCCATCGCGGTGCCGGGCTTGCCGTTCAGCACGACGGCGATGTGGCCTTCTTTGGGCCCGGTCGCGATTTTCGAGCCGTTGAGCGCGGGGAACGCCCCCGGAACGCCCATCCCGGTCGCCTGGTGACAGGCCGCGCAGTTGGCCGCATAGACCTTCTCGCCACGCGCCTTGAGCTCGTCGAGCGACCAGCTCTTGCCGGGATCGTCGGCAGCGGCAGTTTTCGCCATTTTTTCTTTCTGGTCCTTCACCCATGCCGCATATTTTTCGGGCTCCACCGCTTCGACCACGATGGGCATGAAGCCGTGATCCTTGCCGCACAGCTCGGCGCACTGGCCGCGGTAGGTGCCCGGCTTGTCGGCCTTGAACCAGGTGTCGCGCACGAAGCCCGGAATCGCGTCCTGCTTGATGCCGAGCGCCGGCACCCACCAGGAGTGGATCACGTCATTGGCGGTGGTGATGATGCGCACTTTCTTGCCGACCGGGACGACAACCGGGTTGTCGACTTCGAGGAGGTAAGTGTCGCTCTTCGGCGCCCTGCCCTCGATCTGATCGCGCGGCGTCGCGAGACTTGAGTAGAAACTGATGCCTTCCCGCAGATAATCGTAGCCCCATTTCCACTGATAGCCCGTGGCTTTGATGGTCAGGTCCGGATTCGAGGTGTCCTTCATCGCGATGACGGTCTTGGTCGCGGGATAGGCCATGCCGATCAGGATCACGAAGGGAATGACGGTCCAGACGATTTCGACCATGGTGTTTTCGTGAAACTGCTCGGCGTTGTGCCCGACCGACTTGCGGTGCCTGATGATCGAATAAGTCATGGCGCCGAAAACCACGACGAAGATCGCCAGGATGATCCACATGATCAACGAATGAAGATCGTAAATCGCGCGCGCGATCATGGATTGCGGCGGCTGCAGGTTGTACTGATTGGCGCCGGCAATCCCCGTTGCCGTGAGCGCCATCGCGGCCGCAAACAATCTAGCCAACTTGCTGGTCATGCTTCCCTCGCCTGTAAATAAATCCGTTAATTGCGTCAGGCGCTGCGGCATGCTGCCGCAGTCCCCTGACGTTACGTAACCCCTGTTTCAGGTCCCGCCCCAGCGCGAGACGCTGTTCTTCGTGCATGTGCCAGCCGGCTGCCGTCGCCCGCACACACCACCCGTACCCAGTAGCAATTGAACTGAAGGCCAACAATCGGCCGGAGGACGACAGGGAGCTATTGCGGCGCATGGTAAACACAAACCCGGCCGTTTCCCCCGTCAGTGACGCATTCCATCCACAGCGTCTTTGGTTGCAAGCGCCAACTCTCGACTTATACGAACAAAATGTTCGTCAACCCCCACATCCAGTTTTCTTGACACATATCAAAGAAAATGAAATCTATCACGGCCGGCAGGGCGTGGCAACCAGAAACCCGAGCAAAAACCTCGGGCTTCCGCGCTGTTACGCACGCTTTCCGGTGCCGGCTTCAGCCGCAATCGGCAAACCGAGCAATGTACAAGGCGGCAGCGATACGGCGCGGGTCGGGAACCGGCGCAAACTCGATGCGTGCGATCATGGGCGCAGCCAGCCTCTCCGCCAAGGCCGCAACGTTGGCTTCGGCATGCGTCATCTGCGGATCGACATGATTTGCGACCCAGCCGGCAAGCTCGAGGCCGCACGCGCGAACCGCGTGCGCGGTAAGCAAAGCATGATTGAGGCAGCCGAGCCGCATACCGACCACCAGCAGCACCGGCAGACCCAGCCTCCGCGCGAGATCTGCGGTATTTTCGCGCGCATTGAGCGGCACACAGAATCCTCCCACCCCTTCGACAATCACCACATCGGCAAGTCGCGTGAGCCCGTTATAAGCGAACTCTATGCGCTGAAGATCGATTTCGGCGCCGGTGTCACGCGCCGCGATATGCGGCGCGATCGGCGGTTCGAAGCAATAAGGGTTGACGAGCGCGCGCGGCGCTGAAACATTACTCGCCGCGAGGATCCGTTCGACGTCCTCGTTGCGCCAGCCGTTCGCGTCCGGCTGCGCGCCGGCGGCGACCGGCTTCATGCCGACAACGCGCTTGCCGCGCGCGGCAAAAGCGTGCAGCAGCGCGCAGGTAACCAGCGTTTTGCCCACGCCGGTGTCGGTGCCGGTGACGAAGAGGCCGTGAAGGGTGAAGGGTGAAGGGTGAAGGGTCAAACCTGAGCTCCCTTGATCTCGATTACGGGGCGGCCGGTCGGGCTGATGCGCGGCTGCGGCTTCCAGGCGTGGCCGTAAACGACTTCGAACGTCGCGGGCAGTCTGCCCTCGCGCCGGAACGCTTCGTAGTTCCGGGCCATGGCCTGCAACCGAGCTTTTCCAGACAGGCCGACAGGCCGGCCGTGTGTGACGTTGTGCGCGCCGATCGCTTTCAGGTCGCGCATCAATTCGCGCACATCCGCGTAGGTCAGCGTAAAAACCTCCATGTCCATCACCGGGTCGGCAAAACCGGAATGGACCAGCATGTCGCCGATGTCGTGCATGTCGGTAAAGCGATTGACGTGGGTGTGATGGTCGGCGCCCTGATAGGCGCGGCGCAATTCCTTCAAGGTGTCCGGACCGAAAGTGCTGAACATCAGCAGTCCGCCCGGAACCAGCACGCGCCGCATTTCCGCAAACGTCCGCTGCAGATCATTCACCCACTGCAACGCCAGATTCGACCACACCATGCCGATCGAGGCGTCGGCCACGGGCAGCCGCTCGATGTCGGCGCACACCGCGGCAGGCTGCGGACGCCTCGTAAGCAGATTTTTCCACCACGGCGTGCGGCCGCGCCCGCGTTGCAGCATGGCCAGCGCGATATCGAGCGCAATCAGCCGTGCCTGCGGATAGCGCCGCGCGAGTTCGTCCAATGCATTGCCGGTGCCGCTGCCGGCATCGAGTATGGTTGCGGGCCGATGCTTGATGTAATCGAGACGGCCGAGTACGCGCCGGCATACCTCGTTCTGCAGCACCGCCGCGGTGTCATAGGTCGCCGCTGCGTGCTCGAACGAGCGTCGCACCAGACGCTTGTCAACCAACAGCTCATCGTTCATCGAAAAACTTTTTCAAAAGTGCGTTCACGCCCTGTGCATCCGACACAAACGGCGCGTGGGCGGCCCCGCGCAGTTTTACAAGTCGCGCGTTGGGCAGATTCCGGCTCAAGTACTCGCCGGCGGCCGGCGGTGTCAGCGTGTCGCGGTCGCCGTGCAGCACCAGGGTCGGCTGTGCGACCGTTGAAAGCCGGTCACGCAAATCAGCCTGAAGCAATATTTCCAGACCCTGACTGAGCGTCCTGGCAGCGGGCGCGCTGCGTGCAAACAGACTTTCCCTCAATCGCTGCGTCACCTGCCTTGCCTGCGCATCGCCCAGCGCCTGCAACGACAGGAAGCGCTTGAGCGTGCCCGCGTAATCCGCCTTGAGCGCTGCCGCGAAATTGTGCAGCACGTCCGCTGCCACCGCATGCGGCCAGTCGGCGCGCCGCGAAAAACACGGCGTCGTCGCAATCAGCGCCAGACGTGCAACCTGCCGCGGGGCAATCCCGGCCCAGGTGAGCGCCACCTGCCCTCCGAGCGACCAGCCGCAGACCAGGCAGCGCTGCGGCATCTGCTGCGCCAGCGCTGCCGCCATGTGCTCGAGCGTGCAGGGATCGCATGTCGCGCTCTGCCCATATCCCGGCAGATCGACTGCATGCACCCGGAAATGCAGCGATAATTCGCGCGCCAGTTCCTTCCAGATGCCGGCGTGCATGCCCCAGCCGTGCAGCAGCACCAGATCCGGACCATCGCCACGGGCCTCGACATGCAAAGTCATTTCGAGATTTCATTGAGTGCGTCTATCAACCGGGCGACATCCTCGGCCGCATGCCCCGCGGAGAGCGAGATGCGCAGCCTGGCGCTTCCCCGCGGCACCGTCGGCGGACGGATCGCCGGCACCAGCAGGCCGCGCTGCGCAAGCTGTTCCGATAATGTCACCGCATCGATATTGGCGCCGATCACGAGCGGCTGGATGGCGGTGGCCGACGGCAGCAGTTTCCAGCGATTCGCGGCAAGCCCCGCCTTGAGCTGGTCGATCAGCCGTGCAAGGTGATCGCGGCGCCACTGTTCGCGTTCGATCAGATCGAGGCTTTTCAAAAGCGCATGCGAAAGAAGCGGCGGGGTTGCCGTGGTGTAAATATAGCTGCGGGCGCGCTGCACCAGCGTTTCGATCATTTCCGCCGCCCCGGCGACAAACGCGCCG